>JAQSVY010000213.1 GCA_029266935.1 Burkholderiales bacterium | reverse complement strand
CGGCAGTGCGCAGGAAGCGCAGCGCCGTGTCGAGCTTCTTTGCCTCGGCGCGCAATGCCGCCTCGAATACGAACGGCGGGAAGCCGGCCGCGCGTCGCTCGGCGAGCTGGGACTCGGCGAACCCGGCATAGTCGTGCGTCGCTAAAGCGCGGAACAGTGGGTGCTCGGGATAGCGGGTCTGCACCAGCACCTCGCCCGGCCGCTCGCGCCGCCCGGCGCGGCCGGCCACCTGCGCCAGCACCGCATGGAGCCGCTCGGCGGCGCGGTAATCGGTCGAGAGCAACGCCGTGTCGGCGTTCAGCACCCCGACCAGGGTCAGGTCCGGAAAGTCGTGTCCCTTGGCGAGGAGTTGCGTGCCCACGAGGATGTCGGCTTCGCCCCGGCGCACGCCATCGAGCGTGCGGGTGAGCTCGGCGCGCCGCCGTGCGCTGTCCCGGTCGATGCGCACAATGCGCGCGCCGGGGAAGCGCTGGCCGAGGAACTCCTCGACGCGCTGGGTGCCGCGCCCCATGGGGCGCAGGTCGACGTTGCCGCAGGTGGGGCAGGCCTCGGGAATCGGTGCCTGGTCGCCGCAGTGGTGGCAGCGCAGCCGCCGATCGGTCGAATGCAGCACCATGCGCGCGGTGCAGCGCACGCAACCCGCCGCCCAGCCACAGGCTTCGCAGGCAAGCACCGGCGCATAGCCGCGCCGATTGATGAAGATGAGGCTCTGCTCCTTGCGCTCGAGCCTGAGCTGCAGCCCTGCGAGCAGGGCCTGGGCGAGTCCGTTCTCCTGGATCGCGATGCGCAAATCCACCGTGCGCACGACCGGCAGCTCGGCGCCCGGGGAGGCGCGCTCGGGCAGCTCGAGCTTTTCATAGCGGGCGCAGCGGTAGTTGTGCCAGGTTTCGAGCGAAGGGGTGGCGCTGCCGAGCACCACGGGACAACTCGCGAGCTTCGCGCGGTAGACCGCCACGTCGCGCGCCGAGTACCGCAGCCCTTCCTGCTGCTTGAACGAAGGGTCGTGCTCTTCGTCGACGACGATGAGCGCGAGGCGCGGAATCGGCGCCAGCAGCGCGAGCCGCGTGCCCAGCACGATGCCCGCCTCGCCGCGCGCCGCCCGTAGCCACGCGGAGGTGCGCGCGACGTCCTCGAGGCCGCTGTGCATGAGGGCGAGGCCGGCGTCGGGGAAGGCGAGCCGGAACTGGGCCTCGAGCTGGGGCGTGAGGCTGATCTCCGGAACCAGCACCAGCGCCTGCGCGCCCTGCTCGAGCGCCTGCGCGATGAGATGCAGGTACACCTCGGTCTTGCCGCTGCCAGTCACACCATGGAGCAGGAAGGCGCCGAAACGGCCGAATGCCGCGCTCAGGCGATCGCGCACGCACGCCTGCTGCACGGTCAACCGATGGTTGGGGACGAATCGCGCTCCCGGCTTTGCTTCGAGGCCGGCGAGGACCTTGCGAGGCAGCGGCTTCACCGAGCGCAACCTTGGCGGCAGCGCGCCGATCACGGTTTCGCCGAAAGGCCGGTGGTAATAGCTGGAAAGAAAACGCATCAGCTCGAGCCAGTCTGCCGGCAGCGGCGGCGCGTCGTCGCGGATCGCCCCAAGCGGCTTGACGCGTTGCGCAGGCAGCTCGCTTGCGGCAAGCAGCGCGACAATGACGCCCGCACGCTCGCGCGTTCCGAACGGCACCGTGATGCGGTCGCCAATGCGCGCACGCATGCCCTGCGGAACTGCGTAGTCGAAAAGCTTTGCCACCGGTACGTCGAGCGCGACTCGCGCGCAGGAAATTTCGCGCTCTGGCAAGGACTTAGGGGTTGTGGATATTTCTGTGGGTAAGCGCTTCATACTCGCGTCACATAGGGGCACGCCCCGGGTTTCGCTCTATGAGCCGCGAGCTTTCGTGGCTTTTTCTTGCGTGTTTTCAGCGGCTTATCGTACCCCTGCTAGGGGAGGTCCCGAGTGCCGGGAAATCCCCGACCGCGGCTCCCTTTTGTGCATAAGTCAAGCCCGCAATTGCCTGCTGTAAGCGCGTACTTCGTCTACCAAGGCGGAAACCGAGTCGAGCGGCGTAGCGGGCAAGATGCCATGGCCGAGATTGAAGATGTGCCCTGGCTGCGGACCGAAGGCGTCTACGGTCCTGCGCGCTGCGGCGCGCACGCTCTCCGGCGCCGCGAACAGGGTGGCTGGATCGAGGTTGCCTTGCAGCGCGACCCGTCCTGCAGCGAGCCGCCGCGCCTCGCGCGCGTCAGCGGTCCAATCCAGCCCGACCGCATCGCAGCCGCTCGCCATCATCGCCGCAAGCCATGGATGACCGCCTTTCGTGAAGAGGATAGTGGGCGCGCCAAGGCCGCTTTGGAGGATCTTGCGCGAGTACGCCAGCGAGAAAGGCTCATAGTCCTCGTACGCGAGCGTGCCGCCCCAGGTATCGAAGAGCATCACCGCTTGCGCGCCCGCTTCGACCTGCGCCTTGAGGTAGTCGCTCACCGCCCTCGCATTCACCTCGAGGATCGCGTGCAGCAGCTCGGGTCGCGAGTGGCGCAGCGCCTTGACCGTGCGCCAGTCGTCGCTGCCGCCGCCTTCGATCATGTAGCAGGCAAGCGTGAAGGGGCTGCCGGCGAAGCCGATGAGCGGCACGCTGCCGGCGAGCGCCCGGCGGATCTCGCGCACCGCGTCGAGCACGTAGCCGAGCTCCAAAGCCGGATCGGGCGCCGCGAGCGCCCGGATGGACTGCTCATCACGCAAGGGCCGCTCGAAGCGCGGCCCCTCGCCTTCGGCAAAGCGCAGCCCAAGGCCCATGGCGTCGGGAATGGTGAGGATGTCGGAGAACAGGATCGCCGCATCGAGTGGGAAGCGCTGCAGGGGCTGCAGGGTTACCTCGGTGGCGAGCGCGGGGCTCTTCGCCAACGCGAGAAAGCTGCCGGCCCGCGCGCGCGTCGCGTTGTACTCCGGCAGGTAGCGTCCCGCCTGGCGCATCAGCCAGATCGGCGTGTAGGGCGTCGGCTCGCGACGCAGCGCCCGCAGCAGCGTGTCGTTCTTCAGAGAAGCTTCCTGGCGATGTAATTCCACTCCGCCTCGCTCACCGGCGTGATCGACAGCCGGTTGCCGGGGCGAAGCAGGCGCATCCGGGCAAGCGGCGGGTGCTTGCGCAGCTCGGCGAGGGGCACGAGGCGGGTCTTGCGCAGCGCGCGCACGTCGACATTGAACCAGCGCGGGCTGTCCTTCTTCGCCTTGGGATCGAAGTACGGGCTCTTGCGATCGAACTGGCTGGCATCGGGGTAAGCGCTCGACGCCACCTCGGCAAGGCCGGCGATGCCGGGCTCGGCGCAGCTCGAGTGGTAGAAGAGCACGCCGTCGCCGGGCTGCATCTCGTCGCGCATGAAGTTTCGCGCCTGGTAGTTGCGCACGCCGCTCCACGCCGTAAGCCGCTTGGGCGCGGCGAGCACGTCATCGATCGAGCACTCGTCGGGCTCGGACTTCATTAGCCAGTATTTCATCAGGGAGGGAGGTTCCCCGCCATGCCGGTGGGCTCGGCTCCCGAACCCTGGCTAAACAGGGTGGTCGCTTTCCGGTCACATCAGGTTCGTCCGGCGTGCACGAGGCACGGGACGATCGCAACAGTGACGCTAGGGCCGCAACCTGAGGAAGCTATCGGTTCGGAAAATATGAGCCCTGTCGTGCACAGCAGGGAACAGACAGGGTTTTAGAATAAGTTTTCCTGCTTTGCAATCGCCGCGTCGAG
>JAQSVY010000009.1 GCA_029266935.1 Burkholderiales bacterium | reverse complement strand
CAGCTGAAAGCCTATCATGCCCGATTACTCGCCCACCCGGTGGTCGCCCGGGTGGTCGACGAAGCCCGGGCGTATCGACCCCTCTTCCCGCTTGACGCTCCCGACCGTGACTGAGGTCGAAAAGAGACGTCCGTTTGCCCGCATCTCGCACCTGCAAGCAGAACGGCCAGTACCGGCCAGATTGCGCCCATTCAAGTCGTTCAGGGCACCTCGATACCTTCTCCGAAGGGGACATCCGCTTCCGCTGACGATAATACCGGAGGCTCAAGCATTCCCGATCCGCAGCCGTCGATGAAGGTAGCGGCCTCGGCCGATGGCAGGCTCGTGGAGCTCGCCGTCGCGTAGGACGAACTCGCCGCGGACGGTCGTGTGAACGATGGAGCCTTTGAACTCCCAACCCTCGTAGATCGAATAGCCAGCGCTGGAGGCGATGCCGTCCGCTGTTAGCGTCCAGGTCTGGTTCAGGTCGAGAAAGGCGAGATCGGCGTCGAAGCCCGGCGCGATGGTGCCCTTCCGATGCGCCAGACCCATGAGGCGTGCCGGGTTCGTGGCGACGAGCTCGGCGATACGCTCCAGCGGCAGCCCGCGCTTGTGGTGCCCCTCACTGACGAGGACGGGCACGAGCGTCTCGAGGCCCGGGCAGCCCGGGGAGGCAGCCCAAATCCCGCCTGTCTTCGACGTGATGTCGCGGTGGACGTGGTCCGTGGCGACTGTGTCGATCGCGCCGGAGAACACGGCCGCCCACAAGGCTTCTCGATCAACAGCTTCCCGCAGCGGCGGGTTGATCTTACCGCGGTCCCCGCCGTCCCAGCCGATGTCGTGGGTCAGGTAGTGCGGGCAGGTCTCGAGATGCACCGTCGCGCCGGCCGCGCGCTGGCGCAGCCCCGCCTCGAGCGCTTCCGACGACGACGTGTGGACGACGTAGAGCGGGCACCCCGCCACTTTCGCGACATAGGCGGCGCGCTGCACGGCATCCGCCTCGACGAAGGGCGGGCGGCTCGCGTTCCAGGTTGCGAGGCCGCCGCGGCCGTCAGGATCGCCCGCCTTGGCCCGGTCGCGCATGACCCAGGCGAGTTCGATCGTCTCCGGGTGCGGGCAAACCATGCCGCCATTCTCCGCCGCCGCCTCGCAGAGGCGAAGCAGGAACCCGTCGTCGATGTCGGGCAGCCCGAGGCGCGCGCCTTCCCCGCCCCGGTTGTTCATGAAGATCTTGAAGGTCGGCGCGCCGAACTCCCGCACATAGGCCGGCACGCCCTTGAGCTGCGCCTCCGTCGAGATGATCGGATGGTAGCCGAAATCGACCCGCGAGCCCGCTTCTGTCACGGTGATCACGTCGGGGAGGATATCCTCGAAGGGCTCGCTCGCCAACAGGTAGGAGATGAAGGTCGTCACCCCGCCCTTCGCGGCCGCGGCGCTCTCCTGGGTCGCGTCGTCCGGCACGCGTGGGCGAGAGATGTCCTTGCCGTGTCCGAGATGGATATGCGCGTCGATCGCGCCCGGCATCACGACGAGGCCGGACGCGTCGAAACTCGCCGTCGCCTCGGCCGGAGCTGCGGGCTCGAGGATGGCGGCGATGCGGCCCTCACGGATTGCGATATCGCAAGGGGCATG
The DNA here is from genome assembly GCA_029266935.1 of Burkholderiales bacterium. Taxonomy (GTDB): domain Bacteria; phylum Pseudomonadota; class Gammaproteobacteria; order Burkholderiales; family SG8-39; genus SCGC-AG-212-J23. Next base: position 12,047 of record JAQSVY010000009.1, on the reverse strand, counting down.
GCCGATGCCCGGCAGGACGGCCTCACCGCCGCGGATGAGAAGATCGTAGGCGCTCATGCGGCGCTCCTTTCGTCGCTCGTCCGCTCGGTCCGGAGTGCCGCCTGAAGGGCGCCGAGCGAGGGCGCGCCAGCGAGCGCGTCCACGGCGGCCTCGAGCGCCGCGACTGCCGGGCCGCCGAGGGTGCGGGCGGCGTTCGCCTGAAACTTCCGGCGCACGTTGTCCGGGCTCGCGGGCCTGGAGGCGTTGCCGAACACGTCGTCGATCCGAACCTCGCGGGTGCCGCCGTCGCGGGTCCGACACCGGATCTCGGCCTCGAAGGCGGCCGGGAACCGGTCGTTAGCGAGCGGCTCCCATTGGATGCGCGCGGCGAGCGCCAGCACGGCCGGGCTGGCGGGCGACTCGAAGGTCGCGAGCCCCACGCGTCGCTCGACGAGGCGCGCCGCGACAACGATGGGGAGGCTCCAGCGGGCGGCGTGGCCGGAGGACGGGTTCTGTTTGAGCGCCCATGGCTCGCAGACGATCGGCGCGCTCCCGGCGGGCGCATAACAGACGATCTCAACCACGTCCTCGGCCGTGAGCCCGTCGGCCGCGAGCCGCCCCGTCGCTTCGATGAACGGGTGGAGATAGTGGCAGCAGGGATAGAACTTGAAGGCGGCCTTGGGTAGGTGCCAGACGCTGCCGAAATCGTCGAGGAGCGCCGCGAAGGCCGCCCCGCCAGCCTCGTCCCCGGCGAAGGACCGGAAGAGCCCGTTGCGGCCCTCGATCGCGGTCTCCGGACCGGTGAGCCCGGCGCGCGCCATGGCAGCCGCCGTGAGTCCGGCATGCGCGGCCCAGCCGGGATGCATCGACTTCACGGACGAGCCGTTGGTGAGGAATTCGAACCCGCCGGACGAGCCGCTCAGCGCAATCCCGACCGCCGCCACGGCTTCGTCCTCGCCGGCCCCCGAGAGCTCCGCCGCAATAAGGGCGGTTACGAGCGCTCCCCCGACGGACGTGACCTGAAACCCGACGGCTTGGAACCCGGCCGCAGAGGCGAGGCCCATCCGGATGAGCGTCTCCCAACCTAGCGCGAAGACCCGCAGCACCGTCGCACCCGACGCGCCCGCCGCTTCGCCCGCCGCGAGCGCCGCCGGGGCCAGGACGGCCGAGCCGTGCGCGATCGAGCCCGTGTGGGTGTCGTCGTATTCCAGGCTGTGGATTAGGCCGCCATTGACGAGCGCCGCCTCAGACGGCGGGGCGCCGGTGGCGGCACCGAGCACGGTGGCGGGACCGTCTGGCGCGATCCCGGCGGCGTAGCGCACATAGGGCTGGCCGACGGCGGAGCCCCGCGACGCGAGGCCCACGCCAAGCGCGTCCAGGAGATGGAGCCGCGCCGCCTCGTCGACCTCGGCGGGAAGCGGCTGGCGAGCGAGGGCCCGGAACTGCCGGACGAGCCGTCTCGCAACCGGGACCGTGCTCATGCTGGGTGCCGGAGCTCGCGCGCGGCGGCGAGCGCCGCCAGCCGCCCGAGCGCAATCGCGGACAGAAGGCCGTTACCCGAGGCGTAGCCCAGCGCCCCGCTCCGGCCGCTGATGCCGGCCGCAGCGCCACCCCCGGCGAACAGGTTCGGCACGGGCTTGCCGGCCGGCCGCAGCACCCGGCCGTCGCCGTCCACCTTCAGGCCGCCCTGCGTGTGGAAGAGCCCCGGAACGACGCGGCAGATGTAGAACGGCCCTTTCAGCGGGCCGAGGCCGAAGTCGCGCCGGCCGAAACGGTCCGCCTCGCCCCCGGCCGCCCGGTTATATGCCGCGACCTCGTCGGCGAGCGCCGCCCCGTCCAGCCCCACGATCTGCCCGATCTCGTCCGGGGTCTCGCCGCGCTTCAGGCCGGCGTGCTTCCACAGCTCGAGGAACTCCTCCTCGCCTGCGGCGACGTCGAAAATCTTTTGGTCGAAGACCGCATAGGTGTCGCCCCGCCGGCCCAGCACAATGCGGGCATAGCCGGAATATCCGAGGCTCTCGTCGCCGAAGCGTCGTGCATCGTCGCCGATCATGAAGCCGCCCTTCTCGATCGTCGTCCAGGACAGCAGGCTTCCCTGCGGATAAGCGACTGCGGCATAGCCCTGGTAGGCTGCCATATTCGCGAAATCGGCCCCGATCGCCTCCCCCCACAGGATCGCCTCGCCGGTCGAGCCGCGCGCACCGAAATACTCGGCGCCTGCGATCTCCGGGCAGAACCGCCGTACGAGGTCCGGATTCCCGGCGAACCCATTCACCGATAGGATGGTCTTGCCGGCACGGATCTCGCTCCGCGTGCCGCCGGTTTCGACGATCGCACCCTGGGCCGCCCCATCCTCGACGATGAGGCCGACAGCGTTGTTGCCGACCGCAATCGGGATGTCTCGCCTTTCGACGGCGGAGACGAGGTCGTCCACGAGATCCTGGCCGCGCCGCGACACGGGCGCGTGCAGCCGCGGCACCGAGTGGCCGATGTGCTTGTAGGCGGTGACGAGCGCGATCCGCGCTCCCACCTCGTCGACTAGCCATTCGACCGTCTTGGCCGAGACGCCGGCCAGCCTGTGGACGAGATCGAGGTCGTCGGTCTCCTTCGCGATGCCCATCAGATCGCGGACCATGCGCTCCGGATCGTCGTCGATCCCCGCCTCGCGCTGGAAGCGACTGCCGGCCGCCGGAACCGATCCGGTGGACAGGGAGGTATTGCCGCCCGGCCGCTCCTGCTTTTCGAGCACGGCCACGCTCGCGCCGGCATCATGCCCCGCGATCGCGGCCGCGAGCCCGCACCCCCCTGCCCCGATCACCAGGATGTCGACATCGCTACCCATCAGTGTCCCGCGTCCCGCATCATGTCATCGACCGTGTCGCGCCACCGCGCGCTCAGATCCGTCTCGCCGCGAACGATCGCCGTCAGCACCCCGGCCATTGCCGGAAAGGCCGCAGCCGTGTTGTCAGAGAGCTTCTCGACCAGCGTCGCCTCGTCGAAGGGCTGGTCGGCCCCGCCGCGCGCGCTTTCCCGGAGCTCAGACCAACTCTCGCCGTCCCGGAACCGCCAGGTCACCCGCGACGGACGGTCGTTTGGTGGCGGCCCGACCTCGCCGATTGGCTCGAGCCGGACCTTGCGGCGGAGCTCGGCGATCCTCGGTTCGTGAAGCGCCTCTTCGCTGAATGCGGGCTGGCCGCCGGTGCCCGCAACGGCAGTTGCTGCCATCGCATGGGGCATCGAGAACTTGGCGGAGAGCACGGTCCGCGGCTCCACCGCCGTGAGCGTCAGGCCGCGCGGATGCGTCTCAACCAGGATCTCCTCGATGTCCTCGACCCGACGGCCGGTCCCGAGCCGCTCGCGCATGGCGAGCGTCGCCTCGATCGCCCCATGGGCGTACTGGCAGCAGGCGAACATCTTATGGTAGCCGCCGGCGATCGACCACTCGGTCCCCAAGCCCGCGCTCAAGGCGTCCGGCTGCGCGTTTGTGCCGAAGGCGGTCGCGAAGACATCGTAGAACGTCTCCGGAAGGCCGGCGATCCCGACCTCCGCGAAGTCGGCGGACCGCATCCCGACCGAGGCGCCGGCCGACGTCCAGGCGTTGCGCACCAGCGCACCCTCGATCGCGTGCCCGTAGGGGCCCGCGAAGCTCATACTAGCGGCGCCCGACACGGCATCGAGCAGCAGCCCGGCATCGTGCCCGCGAATAAGCGAGACGCCTGCGGCGGCCCCGATCGTCGCGAAGGCTGCGTGCGGATGGACCGTCATGGCCGGGAACGGAAAGGCGCGAGCCATGCGAGCCGTGACCTCGTACGCGACGGCCAGGCAGGAGAGGACCGCCCCAAGACTCGCCTCGTGTGCCTCCGCCTCAGCCACGAGCGCCGGTATGACATAGGCGCCCGCATGGCAGGGCGCGCCGCGGAAACCCTCGTCGAGCTCGCACCAAGCTGCCGCCATGCCGTTGGCGGAAGCGGCCGATACTCGGTCGAGACGCGGGGTGCCGGGCGCAAAGACACTCGCCTCGGCCGCGCAGGAGCCGCGCGCGAAAACCTCGCGACTGCGAGCCACGCCCGGCTCCGACGCTGCGGCGACCATCGCGCCGATATTGTCTGAAAGCACCAGGGCCGCGCGATCGCGGATCTCGGGCGGAAGCGGCATATGGGCGGCTTCCGCGGCCCACCGCATGAGGTCTTCGGCCGCCGCGGCGCTCACAGCCCGGACAGCCTCGTCGCGTCTCGGCTTCATGTCAGAACCACTCCCAGAGGTCGGGCTTGGCGGCGAGCGTCGCGGCGTCGCCATCGTAGACAGCCCGCCCGGATTTGAGGATGAGGCAGTGCTCGACCACCTTTAGTGTCGCGGGTACGTTCTGCTCGACGATGACCAGACCGGTCCCGAAGGTCTTGCTCACAGCCGTGAGCTGACCCATCACGTTACGCACGATGACTGGTGCGAGGCCTGTCGACGGCTCGTCGAGCAGCAGCCATTTCGGCTGGGTCATCATGGCCATGCCAAGCGCCAGCATCTGCTGCTCGCCACCCGACATGGAACCCGCGCGCTGGCTGCGCCGCTCGTCCAGAACCGGAAAGAGACGCAGAACCTCCTTGACGAAAGACGGGTCGAACAAGAGGCCCGAGATCGTCAGGTTCTCCTCAACCGAAAGGTTCGGGAAGACGTTGTGCCCCTGGGGCACGAAGGCGATCCCGCGCCGAACGGTCGCCGGCACTTGGCCGGGTATGACCGGTTCGCCGTTGAACCTGACCGTGCCAGCGGAGGGCGCATGCGCGCCGATGATGCAGCGGAGCAGGGTCGTCTTGCCGGCCCCGTTATGGCCGAAGATGCCGAGGCGCCCTCCGTCGGGCAGGCGGGCAGAAATGTTCTCCAGCGCCGTCAGGGAGCCGTAGCCTGCCGAGACGGAGTCGATCTCGAGCATGGGTCAGGTTCCGAAGTACAGCTCTGTGAGGCGAGGATCGGCGATGAGGTCGGCCACGGGCCCGCGCGCAAGCACCTTGCCCGCGAACATGAACACTCCCTCGTCGCAGAGGTCGCGGATGAAGGCGACGTTGTGCTCGACGACGCAGACGGCGACCCCGCTCGCCGCGACATCCCGGACGACGCGCTGCATCGTGTCGTAGGCTTGGCCCTCGACGCCGGCCATCGGCTCGTCGAGGAGCAGGCAGCGAGCCTCGTTCATCAAGGCCCTCGCGACCCCGACGAGCTTCTGCTGCCCGAAGGTGAGGTCGGCGGCGCGCGTGCGGGCGACGCCCGCGAGGCCTGTCCGTTCCAAGATCTCGAGCGCCCTGCCGCGCGTCTGCGCCTCCTCCCGCCGGATACCGGCCTGGCCGAGAGCGAGGCGCCACATCTTCTCCCCCGGATAGCGGCGAGGCCCGACCATGAGGTTGTCGAGCACCGACAGAGAGGGAAACAGGCGCAGGTTCTGCCAGGTGCGGGACAGGCCGCGCGCGGCGCGCCTGTGCGTCTTGAGCCGGTCGATGCGCTCGCCTTGGAGCGTGATCGTGCCCGCATCGGCCGGGAAGATGCCGCTCACGAGGTTGAAGAGCGACGTCTTGCCGGCGCCGTTCGGGCCGATGAGCCCGACGACTCGCCCGGCCGACAGCGTCAGGTCGATCGCGTCCGCGACGACGATCCCGCCGAAGCGCTTGTCCAGCCCTCGAACCTCAAGCACGGCCGACATCGGAGGCCTCCTTCGACGGACGCCAGAAATCCCCGGCGGCGATGAGGCCCTGCGGCCGCCAGAACATGAAAACCAAAACGAGCCCGGTGAAGAGCAGCCCCTGAAGCGGGCCGAGAAGCGCCGTCGGCAGGTCCAGGAAGGTGATCGCCTGCGGCAGCGCCTGGAGGAGCACCGCTCCGACGACGGGACCCCAGGTGGTCCGGATGCCGCCCACCACGACCATCGTGAGGATGGCGGCGGACTGGAGCAGCTCGAACTGCTCCGGCGTAACGAACCGGAAATAGTGGGCGTAGAGCGCACCCGCGAGGCCGGCGAGCCCCGAGCCGAGGGCGAAGACCGCGACCTTCATGGCCACCGCATTGCGCCCCAGTGCGCCAAAAGCGAGTTCGTCGTCTCGCATGGCGCTGAGTGCCCGCCCATAGGGGCCGTGCGCAATGCTGCGCGTGAGCAGGATGGTGAGCACCGCGACCGCGACCACGAGGGCGACATAGGCCTCGCGCCCAGCGGTCTGGATGAGGAAGGACGGTATGTTCGTCAGGCCGCCCGCGCCGCCCGTGAACGACACGTTCTTGATCGCCTCAAGCAGGCCGAGCTGGAAGCCGATGCTCGCGATCAGGAGGTAATCGCCTGAGACCCTTAGTGACGGCAGCGCCACCGCGACCGACGCGATCATCGCGGCCAGCGCACCTAAGATCATCGCGACGGGCACCGGCACGCCGTGATCGCGCGCCAGGATTGCCGAGGCATAGGCCCCGATCGCATAGAAGACCGGATGCGCGATGGAGATGAGGCCCGCGTAGCCGATGATCAGGTTGAAGCTCGACGCCAGGATGACGCCGAGCGCGATCAGGATGACGAGCGTGTAGATGTAGTCCACGGCTCAGCCCTCTCCAGCCGCAGCGGCCTTGGTGCCCGCCCGCGACGCGCTCGCATTGAGATCGACGCTGGCGATCTTGCGGGCGAGGCCCCGCTTACGTTCCGGCAGCTTCACGCCCTTCGGGAAAAAGACGATGGCCAGGAACAGGAAGGCGTAGAGCAAGAACCCCTGCCATTCCGACGGGATGAACAGGACGCTGCCGTTCTGCACGACGCCCAGGACGATCGCCGTGATCGCCGCGCCCCAGACGTTCCCGATGCCGCCGATGATCGTGGCCGCGATCGCGAAGAGCATCAGTTCGATCGAAGTCGTCGCCTGAACCTGAGCCCGCGAACCGTAGAGAAACATGCCCACTCCGATCAGAAGCCCAGAGATGACCATGGCGATGAGGTAGATGCGGTTCTTCTCGATGCCGTAGAGCTCCGCGAGGTCGGGATTGTCCGCGACCGCGATCATGAAACGCCCCGACTGCGAGTAGCGCAGGAAGAGGAACAGAAGTGCGAGCGAGCCCAGCATCGCACCGATGGCCGGCACGTCCCACGCGCTCACCGCCATGTTGCCCACGAGCGAGACCGGCCAGAAGAGCGACGGGAAGACCGTGGTCGGCCAGGTGCCGAAGATCAGCATCGCCATGTAGGCGACGAGCTCGGACACGATAAGCGTGAAGATGAAGACGAACATCTGCGAGGCGCGCCGCCGCCGGAGCGACCGGAAGCCGAACACCTCGAGGAATGCCGCCGCGATCGTGGCGGAGGCGAGTGAGGCGATGAAGCCGAGCACGCCCGAGAGCCCCGCCATCGAGACGACCGCATGTGCCGAGTAGAACGCGATCGTCATGACCGCGGCCTGGGCGAAGTTGAAGATCTGGTTCACCTTTAGGACGAGCGCGAAGCCGACGGCAAAGAGCACGAGGTAGCTGGACGTCGCGAAGGACGTCCACAGCACCTGCGCGATGGTATCGAAGGTCAGCATCGCTCGCCTTGAGCATGGGGAGGCGGCGCCGGACGCGCCGCCTCGGGACGGGCTGGACGGCTCAGTTGACGACGGCCTTCTGAGTCCACTTCCCGTCCTTCACCTCCATGAGGAAGACGGGCTTGTTGACCGTGTGGTCGTCGTTGATGGTGAGCTTGCCCGTGAGCGGCAGGTCGAAGCTACGGATCGCGAGCATCTCCTTGCGAAAGTTCTCGCCGGTGAGCGGGAGCTTCTTCTCGTCGAGCGACTTGTAGACCGCCGCGACGATAAAGGGCGCGTCGTAGAGATACTGCGTGTAGGGCAGGCCGTTCGGCTCGCGGCCGACCTCCTTCTTCCAGCGCTCGACGTACGCGGCGACCGCCGGGCTGTCCGTCACGCCGGGCGCGAGCGAGGTCGCGATTACGCCCTCGGCCGCCTTTCCGAGCTGCTCAATCAGCTTTGGGTTGTAAACCGCGGAGTAGGAGGAAACCGGCTGAGAAAGCCCGAGCTGCCGCATCTGCGCGATGACCTGGGGCGTGTCGGCGACGAGCCCCTGGATGTGGATCATGTCGGGCTGGGCCGCCCGAATCTTGAGGAGCGGGCCGGTCCAGTCCGAGGCCTTCGGGTCATACGCCTCATAGGCAACGACCTGGCCGCCTGCCTTGGTGAAAACGTCGCGGTAGATCTGCGCGGCGACCGTACCGGTTTCATTGTTGATGTAGATGACTGCCGCCTTCTTCTTGCCCATCTGCGTAGCCGCATACTTTGCGACGGCGGTGATATCGATGTCGGCCAGCGGGAAGGTTGTGTAGGTGTACTCGCCCAGCTTAGCGATATCCGCCGAATTCGCGCCTACGGAGAGCTGTACGACCTTGTTGTCGTTGCTGATGGGCGCAATCGCCTTCACGACCGACGACCAGGCGCTCACGAAGGCGGGTACCTTCTCGACCGAAACCAGACGGTTCGCCGCCTGAATGCCAGCCTGCGGGTCAGCGCGCGTGTCGAGGACCAGCATCTCAAGCTTCTTGCCGTTCACGCCGCCCTTCTCGTTGATAGCCGCGACGCCCCATTCGGCGGCCTTGACCTGGTCCTGCCCGTAGGTCGCCTGACCTCCTGAGAGCGGCATGGCCATGCCGAAACGGAGCGCCTCCTGGGCAACGGCGAGCGAAGCGCCGGAGAGTGTGATCGCGGCCGTGCCGGCCAAAAACGCCATCCTTCTCGTAATCGAGCTCGCTTGCTTCATTGTCCCTCTCCTGTTGCCAGCCTGTCGATTGTCGTTCAGGCGATCTTGCGCAGAGCGGTGATCGCTTCGTCCGTAGACGCCACATCCGCGTATTTGGATGCCATGTCGAAGAGGTTCACCGCGTGCGAGGTGACGCTCCGGTCGTAGACGGCGTCATGGGGCACGAGGACCCGAAAGTTGTAAGCGAACGCATCCACAACGCTGCCGCGCACGCAGCCGCTCGTGGAGCAGCCGGTGACGACGAGGCTGTCCGCCCCGGCATTGATCAGGTAGCTCGCGAGCGGCGTGCCGAAGAAGGCGCTCGGATGTTTCTTAGGCAGAAGGATGTCGGTCTCGCGCGGCGCGATCGCGGGCGGGAATTCATAGCCTTTCGCGGCGACATCCATGATCGCCGGCACCTTGTCTGAGAGCCGGCCGCGGTCGAAGGACTGCTTGGGCGCGACCAGCGGATAGAGCACCGGCCAGTCGCGCTCCCGAAAGAGTTCGAGAAGCGCCTGGATGCGCTCGACCGCGGCCCAGGCGACGTCGCCGCACGAAGTTGGATACTCCTCGATGGCCTCCCAGAACGGCATCGGCTCCGTTCCGGTGGTCCGGTACTGCACGTCGATGATGAGGAGCGCCGGCCGCTTGCCGAGCCCGGTCCGCCGGCCGAAGCCGGCCGCGTTGTAAGCGCGCTGCTCCTCTTCGGAGATGACTCCGTCCCACGGCTTGGCATCGGCTTGCCCCAGAGCAGTCATGGCAAATCCCCTTAGGCCGCCCGGTAACGGCTCTCGAGCGCGTCCCATTCATGCTTAGCAACGGCGCGCTGTCGCTCGTCAAAGGAGGCAAGCCGCTCGGCGACGGAGGCTAGCGAGCCCTCCTTCTTCAGCGCGCCGAGCACGTCGTATGACGCTTTGAGGGCCGCCTGCAGGGCCGCATTGGCGTAGAGCACGATAGAGAAGCCCATCTCAGCGAGCCGCTCGCGGCCGGGATCCGGCGTCTTGCCGCCGAACACGACGTTGGCGACCTGCGGGACGGCGATCTCCTGCGCAATCCGGGCGAGTTCGACGGGCGAGATCGGCGCCTCGACGAAAGTGACGTCCGCGCCTGCTTCTACAAAGGCCTGCGCCCGCTCGATCGCGCGATTGAGACCCTCGATGGCGCGCGCGTCGGTGCGGGCGATGATCTGCAGGTCACCGTCGGCGCGCGCATCGACCGCTGCCTTGATTTTCTGGATCATCTCGTCGGCCGAAATGACCTCCTTTCCGTTGAAGTGGCCGCACTTCTTCGGGAAAACTTGGTCCTCGATCTGAATGCCGGCCGCCCCAGCTCTTTCGAGCAGACGGACAGTGCGCACCATGTTGACGGCATTGCCGAAGCCCGTGTCCGCATCGACGATTATGGGCAGCGACACGGCATCGGCGATGGACGACGCGGCGGCCGCAAGCTCCGTCACGGTGGTCAAACCAATATCCGGCACGCCGAGCGCCATGTTGGCGACGCCCGCGCCCGTGACGTAGACGGCCTCGAAGCCGAGATCCTCGATCACCCGGGCGAACATCGCATTCGCCGCGCCGGGCACCGTCACGGCCTCCCTCCGACCGACCAGATCCTTCAAAACCCGCGTCGCGCGCATCGCCCTCTCGCCACCACTCGGTCCACCTCAAAACACCGCGGGGCTTGCAACTGTCAACAGTTTTCCTTGCTTAGATTCGATTCAGAGCCGAAAGGTAGCCTAGGGCCACCGCAGGATAGAGAAAGTGCACAATCAGGCGCCTAACTGTTGACAGTTTGTGCGGGTGCGAGACAGCTTAGCGAGCTATCTGAGCCGGACCACAGCGAATTCAGGACGCGCATGACGTCACAAGCCATTGAGCCGATCGCAATCACCTCCCTCGCAGAGGAGGCATTCTCGAAGCTTGTCCAGCTGATCACGTCTGGCGCCTACTCGCCTGGCCAGCGCCTGTCGGAGTCGGAACTTGCGCGACAGCTCGGGATCAGCCGAGGTCCCCTTCGCGAAGCGTTGGGACGGCTTGAGGGGCGGCTCGTCACCCGAACTCCCCGGATCGGGATCAGAGTGATCGACTTTCGGCCTGAAGAGGTGTCGCAGCTCTTCCTCGTACGCGAGGCGCTGGAAGGCATGGCGGCGCGGCTAGCTTCGGAGAACATGACCACAGGCGAAATCGAGCACTTGCGTGCGCTCCTCGAGGAACACGGGCGGCAACCAGACATCTCTGCCGGCCAAGCCTATCATCAAGGGGTCGGGGACGACGATTTCCACTTCGCCACCATCAAGGGCGCCCGCTGCGAACACTTGGAGAAGCTGCTGCTCGACCAAGTCTACTACCATCTCCGCCTGCACCGCCTCCGGGCAAGCGCTCAGCCCGGCCGCGCCCAAGCGGCGTTCGCCGAACACCGCGAGATCCTTGCCGCTCTCGTCACACGCAACCCCGACGCAGCGGAGGGCTGCATGCGGCGCCACATAAGGAACGCGCGCCTGAATGCTCTATCTTCTCTGGCTGGCAGCGCACGCGACTCACGTGAGGAGCGGTGGCACGCATAGCCGCCGTGGTTACGGCGGCGCGGTCGCGATCGTTGCACGTTCAAAAGAAAAGGTCGCCCCGCACTGGCGGAGGAAACGAGCAACTTCGGAGCAAAAGGACGTCCGCTTCGCCGCTCTGCGTCCCCGACAGCAGACGGTCTGCTCTCGGCCATGAGCGCCCATTCCGCTTCGCGCCCATCTAAGCCGTTCCGCCCCAGACCGTCCGTCCCCGAAACCGGCCGTTCGCCCCATATGGACGGCTATCGCTTCTGAACGGCGTCGGGACATTGGGAGATGATATTGCGCAAGCACATGCTATGTATTCTCGCCACTGACGACCGCGCTCTCACGCCCGACATAAGCGGCGAGCTCATCAGGCGTGCCCCGCGGAAAGGCCTCCTTCAGAAAATCCAGGAAAGCCCTCACGCGAGCACTCAGTAGACGGCGCGTCGGATAGAGAGCCCAAAGCGAGATTTCAGGTCCCTCAACGTCACCCCAGTGAACCAGCCTGCCGGTCACCAGATCGTGCCCGACGAGCGACACCGGCAGGCGTCCGGCGCCGACTCCCATGCGAACGGCGTCTCGGAATGGGAAATCCCCAGCTCACAGACCTCGAGATCCGCGAGCGCATGAGCGGCAATATCTGCCGCTGCGCGGCCTACCCAAACATCGTTGCGGCTATACGTGACGCAGGGAGAGCCCCGACATGAGGTCCTTCACCTACGAGCGCGCAGCTTGAGGTTGTGCAGGAGCGCGGCCGGTGCCGTCTCGGGGTCGGCTCGTCAGG
>JAQSVY010000008.1 GCA_029266935.1 Burkholderiales bacterium | reverse complement strand
GCCAAGGTGACGCTGCGCTTCCGCGGCCGCGAGATGGCGCACCGGGAATTCGGCGAGCGGCTGCTGGAGCGGGTGCGCAAGGACCTCGACGCGGTCGGCTTGGTCGAGCAGTTCCCGAAGCTCGAGGGCCGGCAGATGGTGATGGTGCTGGCGCCGAAGAAGAAGGCGCCGGCGGGAAAGCCGGAAGCCAGACCGAAGTCGGAGCCGAAAAAAGCGGCTGCAAAGCCCGCTGCAGCTTAAGAGCGGTTACAAGTGATGGCCGTGGCATCAAGCGTTCGCGCAGCGAACCGCCCGGCGTCATATGAAAAGAGAGAAAGACGAAGTCATGCCCAAGATGAAGTCCAAGCGAGGCGCTGCGAAGCGCTTCAAGGTGCGCGGCAGCGGCAGCATCAAGCGCGCCGGCGCATACAAGCGCCACATCCTCACCAAGAAGAGCACCAAGCGGAAGCGCCAGATGCGCCGCCGCAGCGGCGTGGACCAGCGCGCCATGCCAAGAGTCAAGCGTGGAGTCACGGCGCGCGCGCGCCACAAGAAGGTCCTGAAGCAGGCCAAGGGGTTCCGCGGCCGCCGCAAGAACGTCTACCGCGTCGCCAAGCAGGCGGTGATGAAGGCGGGGCAGTACGCCTACCGCGACCGCCGCAACCGCAAGCGCACCTTCCGCGCCCTCTGGATCGCGCGCATCAACGCCGCGGTGCGCGAGCTGGGGATGACGTACTCGAGCTTCATGTCGGGTCTGAAGCGCGCCCAGATCGAGATCGACCGCAAGGTGCTTGCCGACCTCGCGGTGCAGGACAAGGCCGCCTTCGCGAAGATTGCCTCGCAGGTCAAGGCGAGCCTCTCTCACTAATTGCTAGACCTCGACGGCATCGTCTCGCGCGCGCTCGCCGCGTTTAGCGCGGCGAGCGATGCCGCGTCGCTGGAGAATGCCAAGGCGCGCTTCCTGGGCAAGTCGGGTGAGCTGACCGCGCTCCAGGCCGGCCTGAAGTCGCTCTCGCCCGAGGAAAGAAAGTCTTTCGGCGCGAAGTTCAACGCCGCCAAGCAGAGCATCGAGGCCGCGCTCGAGGCGAGGCGCGCCGAGCTTGCCGACGCGAAGCTCACCGCGCGCCTCTCCGAGGAGGCGCTCGACGTGACCCTCGCCGGCCGCGGCCGCGGCCGCGGCGGCGTGCACCCGGTGATCCGCACCTGGCAGCGCATCGAGGCGATCTGGCATTCGCTCGGCTTCGAGATCGCCGACGGGCCGGAGATCGAGACCGACTGGTACAACTTCACCGCGCTCAACAACCCGGAGAACCATCCGGCGCGCTCGATGCAGGATACGTTCTACGTCGATCTCAAGGACAAGGACGGCCTGCCGCTTCTGCTTCGCTACCGGGTGGACTCCGACGCCACGCACTCGCCGATGTTCCACCAGGTCGAGGGGCTGTGGATCGACGAGCACATCAGCTTCGCCGACCTGAAGGGCGTCTACACCGACTTCCTGCGCCGCTTCTTCGAGAACGACGAGCTCGAGGTGCGCTTCCGGCCCTCGTTCTTCCCCTTCACCGAGCCTTCGGCCGAGATCGACATGCGCTTCCGGCAGGGCGGCTGGCTCGAGATCTCCGGGTCGGGGCAGGTGCACCCTTCGGTGGTGCGCAACTTCGGCCTCGATCCCGAGCGCTACATCGGCTTTGCCTTCGGCTCGGGCCTCGAGCGGCTCACCATGCTGCGCTACAGCATCGACGACCTGCGCCTGTTCTTCGACGGCGACCTGCGCTTTTTAGAGCAGTTCGAGTGACTCATCTATCGTGAATATCCCCGAGAGCTGGCTGCGCAACTTCTGCGATCCGAAGGTTCCCGGGGACGAGCTCGCGCACCGGCTCACCATGGCGGGAGTCGAGGTCGAGTCCTACGCGCTCGTCGGCCCGCAGTTCTCCGGCGTGGTCGTCGCCGAGGTGCTTTCGGTCGAGCGCCATCCGAATGCTGACAAGCTCACGGTGTGCACCGTGGATGCGGGCGGCGAAAAGCTGCAGGTGGTCTGCGGCGCGCCGAACGTGCGCAAGGGCATGAAAGTCCCGCTGGCAAGGGTCGGGGCCTCGCTTCCCGGCTTGAGTATCGAAAGGACGACCCTGCGCGGCGTCGAAAGCGCCGGCATGCTCTGCTCGGCGCGCGAGCTCGGCTTGTCGACAGACCATTCCGGACTTCTCGAATTGAAGGCGGATTCGCCGGTCGGCGGTGATACCAGGACTGCCCTGGGTCTCGACGACAAGGTGTTCACCCTCAAGCTCACGCCAAACCGCGCCGACTGCCTGTCGGTCCTCGGCGTCGCGCGCGAGGTGGCGGCGTTGACAGGTGCTCCTCTGGAGAATCCCCCCGTAAAGGCCGTCCCGCCAAAGAACGAGGCGAAGCACCCGGTACGCATTACGCACCCGGAAGGCTGCGGGCGCTTCGCGGGCCGCGTGATCCGCAACGTGAATGCGGGCGCGCCCAGCCCGGACTGGATGAAGCAGCGCCTCGAGCGCGCCGGGCAGCGCTCGATTTCCGCCTTGGTCGACGTGACCAACTACGTGATGCTCGAGCTTGGTCGGCCACTGCACGTCTACGATCTCGACAAGCTGCGTGGTGCGATCGACGTTCGCTGGGGCCGCCAGGGCGAGAAGGTGCTGCTCCTGAACGAGCAGGAGGTCGAGGTCGATCCCTCGGTGCTGTGTATCACCGACGAGTCCGGCGTCATCGGCCTGGGCGGCATCATGGGCGGGGAGAGCACCAAGGCCGACGAGGCGACGAGGAATGTCTTCCTCGAGTCGGCGTTCTTCTACCCCGAGGCGATCGCCGGCCGTGCGCGGCGCTACGGCTTCTCGAGCGACGCCTCGCACCGCTTCGAGCGCGGGGTGGACTTCGCCAACAACGTCGACGGCATCGAGCGTGCCACGCGGCTCATCCTCGACATCTGCGGCGGCGAGCCCGGCACCACCGAGGACCTCATCGCCCGGCTACCGGAGAGGAAGCCAGTGCACATGCGCGTCGCGCGGGCGCAGAAGGTGATCGGCATGCCGATCACCGACGAGGAAATGGCCACTGCTTTCCACAGCCTGGGCTTGTCATTTCGTCGTGACGGTGATTCCTTTGTTGTGCATCCTCCCAGCTTCCGCTTCGACCTCCAGATCGAGGAAGACCTGATCGAGGAGGTGGCGCGGATCTATGGCTTCGAGCGCATCGCCGCGCATCCGCCGCGCGCGCCGGCGGTGATGTTGCAGGTCCCTGAAAAGAAAAGAAGCCTGCATGCCCTGCGCGAGCGGCTGGCGGCGGCGGACTACCGCGAGGTCATCAACTTCAGCTTCGTCGCGCCGGCCTGGGAGCGGGACTTCGCCGGCGAGGCGAATCCGATCCGCCTTCTCAACCCGATCTCGAGCCAGTCCTCGGTGATGCGCACCACGCTCATTCCGTCGCTCGTGGCCAACATCAAGTACAACCAGGATCGCCGGGTCCCCCGCATCCGCGTCTTCGAGGTCGGGCGCGTGTTCCTGCGCGATGCCGCTGCAGGCGACGGCCCCTTGTCGGTCGCCGGCGTGCGCCAGCCCATGCGCATCGCCGCGGCGGCGTACGGCCCGGCGCTCGGCGAGCAATGGGACGACTCGCTCGACCGGCCGGTCGATTTTTTCGATGTGAAAGCCGATCTCGAGGCGCTCTGCGCGCCGCTGGCGCCGCGCTTCGAGCCGGCGCCGCAGCCAGCCCTTCACCCCGGGCGCTCGGCTCGCGTGCTGCTGGGGGGTCGCGTGGTCGGGTGGGTGGGTGAGCTGCACCCCCGCTGGGTGCGCAAGTACGAGCTGGCCAAGCCGGCCATCGTTTTCGAAGTCGAAGCCGAGGCCTTGCTTTCGGTGCTCCTCCCGAGCCCCCGGGTACCCTCCCGCTACCCCCCGGCGGTACGGGATATATCGCTTGAATTTCCGTCCGGGACCACGGTTCAGGCCATTCTTGACGCAATTGCAGCCGAAAAGCCGCCCATCGTGCAGGTCGTCCGCTTGTTCAGCCTTTACCGCGGTGCGGGACTGCCTCCAGGGTCAAAAAGCCTTGCTTTCCGGGTAGTTATGCAACATACTGAACGAACCCTTACGGATGCGGAGGCGGACGCTGCCCGTGATGCTCTGGTAGCGCTCCTGGGTAGGCGATTCTCCGCGAAATTAAGAACTTAGGGACTCGGGGAGCAGTGGCATGACGTTGACGAAGGCCGAACTGGCGGATTTGCTGTTCGAGAAGGTCGGGCTGAACAAGCGCGAGGCCAAGGACATGGTCGAGGCCTTCTTCGAAGAGATCCGCGGCGCTCTGGAGCGGGGCGAAAGCGTCAAGCTCTCGGGCTTCGGTAACTTCCAGCTGCGCGACAAGCCGCAGCGCCCGGGCCGCAATCCGAAGACCGGCGAGGAAATCCCCATCAGCGCCCGCCGTGTCGTCACCTTCCATGCCAGCCAGAAGCTGAAGGCCATGGTCGAGAAGGCCCGCCATGGAGCCAAGCCGCACGAAAGCTGAACTCCCGCCGATCCCTGCCAAGCGCTACTTCACTATCGGTGAGGTCAGTGAGCTCTGCGGGGTGAAGCCGCACGTCCTGCGCTATTGGGAGCAGGAGTTCACACAGCTGAAGCCGGTGAAGCGTCGCGGCAACCGCCGCTACTACCAGCACCACGAGGTGCTGCTCATCCGGCGCATTCGCGAGCTGCTTTACGAGGAAGGCTTCACCATCAACGGCGCGCGCAACCGTCTCGACAACAGCGCGCTCGCCCAGGAAGAAAAGGCCGAGCCGCCCGTGCGCAACGGCCGTGCCGTCCCCGGCGGCGGCGTCGAGAGGTAGAATCCCGGCATCTCCGTGTAGCGCAGCCTGGTAGCGCACGTCCTTGGGGTGGACGGGGTCGCGAGTTCAAATCTCGCCACGGAGACCATCACCCCAGCTTCCGCAGAAACTCGATCATTGCCGCGCTGACTTCCTGCGGCCGCTCCTGCTGCGTCCAGTGCCCGCATTCCGGCAGGATGACCGTCCCGCGCAGCTGCGGCACGAACTTCTTCATGTTGGCGATGATGTCTTTCGCCCCCGGAAAGGCGAGCACGAGGTCGCGCTCGCCGGCGAGGTAGAGCGCCGGGACCTCGACGCGTGCGTGATGCCAGGCCGCTAGCAGCTCCCAGTTGCGGTCGATATTGCGGTACCAGTTGAGGCCGCCGGCGAAGCCGGTGCGCTCGAACTCGCCGGCGTAGAACGCCAAGTCCGCTTCCGTCAGCCATTTCGGCAGTCCCGCCGCCTCGGGCATGTGGCTGAGCCAGCCGCCGCCGCGCGGCACCATGACGGCCTGCAATCCGACCTCTTTCCTCGGGGTGCGCAGGAGCACGCGCAGCGAACGGCGAACGTCGCGGCCGAGCTCGGCCTCGGCGATGCCGGGCGCCTGGAAATACAGTTGGTAGAACGTGGCGTCTTCGGTCTGCGGCATGGCACTCGTCGGCCGCTTCGAGCCTCGCGGGCGAAACGGCACGCACAGGCCGATGACGGCGCGGAAGCGGTCGGGGCGAAGGAGCGCCGCGTGCCAAGCAACCGGCGCGCCCCAGTCGTGCCCGGCGATCGCCGCCGTCGGCGCTTCCAGCGCATCGAGCACACCCACCATGTCGCCCACGAGATGGAGCAGCGTGTACTTGTCGATCTCCGCGGGCCGCTCGGTCTGGCCGTAGCCGCGCATGTCGGGCGCCACGGCGCGAAAGCCAGCCTCGGCGAGCGCGGCTAGCTGGTGGCGCCACGAGTACCACGATTCCGGGAAGCCATGGCAGAGCAGCACGATTGGCCCGTCACCCTGCTCGGCGAGGTGCATGCGGATGCCGTTGGTTTCGACGAAGCGGTGCGTGAGCTTGTGCACAGGTAGTTGAATCCGTTGACTCGAATTTAGAATCCCAAGCGCATTACACCATCGCTAAGGGAACAGGTCACGGCGCATCAATCCCAGGAAAAGCGGTAGAAAATCCCCCAGCCGCTGGTACTGCTGCCAGTGGTGCTGCTGCCAGTTTCGGCGCGCAACGACCAGCGCCGCGAGAGCGCATAGTCGAGCTTGACCAGGTTTGTCGCGATCGCCCCGAGGCCGCGCTCGTAGCTCACGTAGGCTCGGTCGGACAGGCGCTTGCCGAAGGCGACCACGCGGTCCTGCACTTCGCCCGTGCCGCGCAGGCTCACCTCGTCCAGTCCGACCGAACGCGCCAGGCGCTGATCGAGCGGCATCGCATCGCCGCTCGCGAGCAGCGCGCCGGCCGCGGCCTGCAGCATCCCCAGGTCCGCCTGGCTGGCGTCGCCGGGCGCGCGTCCCAGCACCAGCCATGAGAGGCGCTCGCCTTCGGGCACCGGCGGCTTCGACACGAGCTGCACCCGGGGTGACCGGGCGGTGCCGCTGATCTGCACGCCCGCCTCCACCGCCTGGTTGCGCCGCCAGGCCGTCACTTGCAGCGCAGGGTTGTCGAGCGGGCCGTCGAAGATCAGCCTGCCAGGATCGACTTCGAGCCGCTGGCCATAGGCGAGGAACGTCGCGTTCACCGCGTACAACTCCCCATAGGCGCGCAGCTCCCCCTCCTTATTCGTCCGCAGCTGCACGCGGCCGGCGAGCTTGCCGTCGTATCCTCGCGCCCGCACGCTGAGCTGGTCACCGAGATCGAGGAGGAGATCGAGGGCGAGCGGCAAGCGCACCGGGCCACCGCGCGCCACCCTGGCCTCACCGACGATGACCACGTCGTTGCCGAGCTGCGGCAGGCGCTCGCGCGCAAGCTCCACATGGCCGCGGTCGGCGCGCAACTCGCCCACGAGCGACAGGCGCTTGCCGTCGAACTGCGCCTCGCCCGCTCCGGAGGCGACGAGGCGCATGTCGGGCCGCTCCAGCACCGTGAAGTTGCGTGCCTGCCAGTCGAGCCGCGCCGCGTCGTCGGCCAGCGCGAGCGGCAGCGTGCCGCTCGCGCTGAAGCGGCCTTCGCCGCCCTGGATCGACAGCTCTCGCACGTGCAGCGCGTTGCGCTCCAGCCGCGCGCGCACGACGCCGTTCTTCAGGTACACGCCGTATTGCGGCGACTCGAGGCTGATCGCATCGCCCGCGAGATCGCCGCTCAGCGACGGCGCGCCAAGGGTACCGCCCACCGCAAGCTCCGCGCGCAGTGCGCCGTCGAGCTTCGCTTCTTCGACCAAAGGCTGCGCGAGGGCGCGGATGGCGGAAAGATCGGCGCGGGCGCGCAGCGCAACGGGCGAGGCGGCGCCGATCCCGCTTTCTCCTGCTGCGGGCGTCACCGTGCCTTCCATCTCGAGCCTGCCGAAGCGCGAGGCGACGCGCCCGTTCGCGACGAGCTGCCCATCGGTGAAGCGCCCGTCGAGCGACACTTCCTCGAGCCCGAAGGCAATGTCGTCTACCGACACGTCGCCGTCCGCCCGGCGCAAGCGGATGGTTCCGTCCAGGCGCTCGGCAGCCGAGAGCGACCAAGCGCCGTCGAGGCGAAGGCTGGCGGCGACGCGCTCGGCCAGCCCCGAGAGCGCCACCAGCCATTGCGCCGGCATGCCTTCGAACTCGCCGCTCGAGGTTAGCCGCTGCGGCTGCCAGCGCGCACCGGCGACGAGAAGCCGGCCCTCGCCGAGCGTCGCCTCGACGCGCCCCACCTCGACACGATTGCGAGCAGCCTCGAGGCGCGACGGCTTGAGCAATTTCAACGGGTACGTGCCGGTATTCGCCATCGAGAGGAGCTCGCCTGACCAGCCCCGCGCCCCGAGCCAGCCGCCGCGCAGCCGCGCCTGCAGCGCGATGTCCGGCGCGGTGGCGAGGACGTCGATCTCGTGCTGCGCGAGGCGGCCGTCGAAGCTTGCGCGCACCTCGCTCGCCTGCAGGCCCGGCACGCGAAGGTTCTCGATGCGCACCGATCCTGCCGCCTGCGGATCGCTCCAGCTGCCCGCGAGCGTGCCGCTCGCCGACAGGTGTCCGGCGACGCGCTCGTCGAGCTGGCGGAGCTGCGGCACCTCGAGCTGCCAGGCCAGGCGATCGCCCGGCGCACCGAGATCGCCGCGCACGCTGCCCCGCAGCGCGCCGAAGCTCGCCTCGGCGTTGGCGCCGGCAACGCGGTTCCGCGCCACCCGCGCGCTGCCGCGGCTCTCGAGCGCGCTCCCGGCGAGCGTGCTGTCGCGCAGCATCCAGGTCAGGTCCGCACCCTCGGGCGTGCCGGCAGCGACGATCGAGGCGTTGAGCGACCCTTCCGGGTATCCCCCGAAGGCGGCCGGATCGAATCCGGCGAGATCGAGCTTCGCCTCGAAGCGCAGAGTACCCAGGCGCAGCGTCCCTGTGCCGCTTAGCTCCCCACCCTGCGCTGAAGCGCGCAGCCGGCGGATGTCGACCACGTCTCCCTGGCGCGCAAGGTCCGCCTCGACGCTGATGCCGTCCTGCGAAAGCCGGCCTCTGAGGATCTGCATATCCTTGGCAACTCGCACTTCAAGGGGCCCACCCAGCTTGGTCGCCCGCAGGGTGGAGCGGATTGCCCTCAGGTCGACGCCGGTGGCGCGCAGCGCGGCGCGCGCGGTGTCGAGGCTGACCTCGCCTTTTCCTTCCAGCGTGCCGCCGCCGCTCAACACGATGAAGAGGCGCTCGAGCGTCGCGCTCGCCAGGTCGCGGCTCGAGAAGCGCGTGTCGAGTCTCGCCACCGGGACCTTCTCGGCGTCGAGCGGGCCGTGCGCGGCGTTGCTGGCGGAAAGCGCCCCGGCAAGCGCGCCGCCGGCCGTGGCTTTTGCCTCGAGGCTCGCCGAGATCGCCGTGCGCGGCAGGCCGGCGTCGATGCGCGAGAGGTCGACCGGGCCGGCACGCGCCTCGATCGCCTCGATGCGCGGCTCACCGAAGGGCCGCAACAGCACCTTTCCGCTGGCCGGAACGCCTGCCACCGTGAGCGCGCTCGAGACTTCAATTCTTTCCAGGGAACCCTGCAGCGTGAAGCTCGCGTGCAGCGGGAAGCGCTCGTCCGGGCGGCGCAACGAGCCCTCGGCGGAGAGGGCGCGGTCGATCTGCAGGTGCGACAGGCGCATGTCGCGCAGAACGTGGCGCTCGCCCTCGCGCTCGATGTCCAGCCGCTCGATCGCAACATTTCCGATCGCTATACCGAAGGGCAGCGAGGGCGGCGAGGCGGAGGGCGCGCCCCCGGGGCGGAGCACGACCTCGACGGATTCGGCTTCCAGCGGATCGAGGACGATGCGACCGCCGAGCGCGGCGAGCAGGCCGGCTTGAGTACGCAATTCACGGCCTTCCAGCTTGAACCCTTCGCCATCGTAGGCAAGATGATCGATGCGTACCGTGCCGGCGAGCACGCCGCTCGCGCCTTTGATGGCGAGCGCGCCGCCGGAGGCATTCCGGGCGCGCTCGATCACCCAGTGCAGCCCCGATTCAGTGCCGACCAGCCATGCCGCAGTCCCCAGAAGAAAAGCGACAAGGAGAAGAAACAACAAGCCGAAGCGGGCAAGCCACTTCATCGTCAGAAGCTGTAGCCCACCGAGAAGTGCAGGCGGAACGAGCCGACCTCCTCGCCATAGGCGAGGTCGGCGCGGATCGGGCCGATCGGCGTGCGAAAGCGCGCGCCGATGCCCGCGCCGACGGCGGCATTGAACTCGACGCCCTCGTCCCAGGCGTTGCCGGCGTCGACGAACGCGGCGACGCCCCAGTTCTCGCCCACCCAGTGGATGAGCTCGGCGCTGCCAACGATGAGGCGGCGGCCGCCGACGATGGCCTCGCCCTGGTGCACGCCTAGGCTCTCGAAGGCATAGCCGCGCACGGTCTGGTCGCCGCCGGTGCGGAAGAGGAAGCTCGTGGGAATGCCGGTGCGCGCCTGCGCGATGACGCTGCCCGCCTGGCCGCGCAGCAGCAGGTCGTTCAGGCGCCCGAGCGGAAAGAACAGCGACGCGCTCGCCACCGCGCGCAGGAACTGGCGCGTCGAGAGCTCGGGGGGTGCGCCGCCCAGCTCGAAGGAGCCGAGGTAGCCCGAGCGCGGCGCGACGAAGTCGTCGGTGCTGCTGAAGGTGCGCCGGAAGCCGAAGTACACCGCCTGGCGGTTATCGGTGGGCTGACCCACGATGCTCTGCTCCTCGAGGTGCCCCGAGACGATCAGCGCCGAGGGCTCGACCTCGCGGCCGAAGTTGTGCGCAAGGCCGACCGCCAGCTGGCGCGTGCTCTCGTTTTGGATGTCGGTCTGGCGCGCGTGCCCGAACAGGCTGTTCCAGCGCGCCCCGGGCCGCGGCGGCAGGTCGAGGTTGAGCTGCAGGTTCTGGACCTTCTCGTCCAGGGCGAGGGCGCTCTTGAATCGCCAGGCGCTGTCGCGCACGTCCTGGTTGCCGTAGCGCAGCTCTAAGCGCGGGCCGGCGTCGGTGGTGTAGCCGATGCCGGTCTCGACGTTCTGCGACGGCGCCTCGAGCACCGCGATGCGCAGCGGCGCGCCTTGCGCCTCGTGCGGCTGCGCGTCGATGTCCATCTGCACGCTGGCGAAGTATCCGGTCTCGAGCAGGCGCCGCTGGTAAAGGATCAGCTTGTCGCGGTCGTAGGTTTCGCCGGCGCGCACCGGGCTGAGGTTCTCGATGACCGCGTCGGGATAGCGGCGGTTGCCGCTCACCCGCAAGGGCCCGAAGCGGAACGGCGTGCCGCTGTCGAGCTCGACACTGAGCGAGGCACCGCGCGTCTTGGGGTCGACGAGCGCCTGGCTCTCGGCGACGCTGGCCGCCGCGTAGCGCCACCGCGCCAGCGCGCGCACGGCGACGCGCTTCGCCTCCTCCCAGGCCGCCTGGCGGAACGGCTCCCCGGCGCGCAGGCGCCAGCCCTCGCGCACCTGCTCGAGCGCCTCGCGCGCTTCGGGGTCACCGGTCGCCGGGCCGCGAAAGCGGATCTCGACCGCGGTAACGAGCGTGCGCTCGCCCGGCTCCAGGACGAGGTGCACGGTGCGTGGCTGCGTGGCGTCGTCGATGCGGGTCGACACGCGCGCCGAAAAATAGCCCTCGGTCGCCGCCACCTCCCGCGCCTCGCGCTCCGCCTCCTCGAGCAGGCGCTTGAAGCGCTCTGGGCTGATGCCGGGGTCACTCTGCTGGCGTACGAGGTTCAGCCCCTGCCGCAGAGTCCGGCCGAGCTCGCCCGGGGCCACGACCTCGACGCGGTAGCTCTGCGCGAGCGCCGGTCCGCCGGCCATGGCGACAACGAAAGCCAGGACCGCTGTTGCGCTGCGCACGCCCGATTAGACACCGCGTCCGCCGTCTGTTCCAGCGGCCTGCGTACAGTTCCGCCCGCCTGCGTACAGTTCCACCCGCCGGCCGCACTCCGCACGGACGGTAGAATCGATCGCATGAAGATCCTGGTCTCCAACGACGACGGCTACTTCGCGCCGGGGATCACGCTGCTCGCCGAGGCGCTCGGGCAGGTCGGCGAGGTGACGGTGGTGGCGCCCGAGCGCGACCGCTCCGGCGCGTCCAACTCGCTCACGCTCGACCGCCCGCTCACCGTGCGCCGGGCGCCCAACGGCTTCTTCTCAGTCAACGGCACGCCCACCGACTGCGTGCACATCGCGGTGACGGGGCTGCTCGACTTCACCCCCGACGTCATCGTTTCCGGCATCAACCTCGGCGCCAACATGGGCGACGACACCATCTATTCGGGCACGGTGGCGGCGGCGGTCGAGGGGTACTTGCTCGGCATCCCCTCGCTCGCGCTGTCGCTCACCAGCCGCACTGGCGGGCACTTCCAGAGTGCCATCAGCGTCGCACTGCAGATGGTCGAGCGCCTGCGCCGCGCGCCGTTCGGCGAGCCGGTGCTGCTCAACGTGAACGTGCCCGACGTCGAGCCCGCGGCTCTTTCCGGCATCGAGGTGACGCGCCTTGGCAAGCGCCACAAGGCCGAGCCGGTGGTGAAGATGCAGACGCCGCGCGGCGAAACGGCCTACTGGATCGGCCCGGCAGGCGGCGCCGCCGACGCCGGGCCGGGCACCGACTTCTACGCGGTCGAGCAAAGCCGTGTCTCCGTGACCCCGTTGCGCATGGACCTCACACACAGCGGCCAGCTGCCGCGGGCCAGGGAATGGCTCGCGAGATGAGGCAGACGGCGGGTCTGGGCATGACATCGCTGCGCACGCGCAGCCGCATGGTGGAACGCCTGCGCGCCAAGGGCATCCGCGACGAGCGGGTGCTGGCGGCGATCGGCGCGGTGCCGCGACACCTCTTCGTCGAGGAGGCGCTCGCCAGCCGCGCCTACGAGGATATCGCGCTGCCCATCGGCTTCGGCCAGACGATCTCGCAGCCGTACGTCGTCGCCCGGATGCTCGAGCTGTTGCTCGTCAACAGGGAACCCAAGAACGTCCTCGAGGTCGGGACCGGCTGCGGCTACCAGGCCGCGGTGCTGGCGAGCCTTTTTCCGCAGGTGCACTCGATCGAGCGCATTAAGGCGCTGCTCGAGCGGGCGCGCGCCAACCTGCTCGGGCTGCGCCTTGCCAACCTGCGCCTTGCGCACGGCGACGGCTACGCCGGCCTCGAGAAGGCGGCGCCCTTCCACTCGATCGTCGTCGCCGCAGCGGCGCCGCGCGTGCCCGATACCCTGTTACAACAGCTGGCGCCCGGTGGCAGAATGGTACTGCCGCTGAAAGCCAATGGCGGCGCACAGCGGCTGGTGTTATTCGAGCGCAACGGCCGCGGTTTTCTCGAATCGGAGCTCGATCCGGTGCGCTTCGTGCCGATGGAGGTAGGCAAGGCATGAGAGCAGCAATAGCAGCGGTCAGCATGGTCGTGGCAGCGGTGATGCTTGCCGCCTGCGCGGGTCCGCGCATGGCGGCGCCGGTGTTCGACCGCAAGCCACCGCGCGCGGTGGCCTCGCCTGCGCGCCCGCCGGCGCCGGCTGTCGCGGCGCAGGCAGCGCCACAGCCCGCGCCCGACGGCTTTTATGTGGTCAAGCGCGGCGACACGCTCTACAGCATAGCGCTCGATCACGGCGCCGATTACCGCGAGGTGGCGCAGTGGAACGGCCTCGACGATGCGACGAAGATCAACGTCGGCCAGCTGCTGCGCGTGCAGCCGCCCCAGGACCGGCGCACCGAGGTGGGCGCGGCGCGTGTTCCGGGGCCCATCGAGTCGCGCCCGATCGACGCCGTGCCGCAGGCGCAGGCGCAGGGGCAGGGGCAAGGCGACGGCGCGGCGCGTACCGAGCCCAAGGCGGTGCGGCTGCCCTACTCGAAGGAGAATGCAGCGCTCGTCAGCCGGGAGGGCGCGGCCGAGGCCAAGGGCGATGCCAGGGCCGATACGGGGGGCTTCGTCTGGCCGGCGAAGGGCAAGGTGATTGCCGGGTTCTCCGAGCCGCGCAGCAAGGGCATCGACATCGACGGCAAGGCCGGCGACCCGGTCGTCGCCGCCGCCGCCGGGCGCGTCACCTACATCGGCACCGGCATTCCCGGGCTCGGCAAGCTGGTCGTGATCAAGCATGACAACGGCTTCATCACCGTGTACGCGCACAACCGCGAGATCCTGGTGAAGGAGCATCAGGCGGTGGCGCGCGGCGAGAAGATCGCCGAACTCGGCGCCACCGATGCCGACCGGCCGAAGCTGCACTTCCAGATCCGCAAGGGCTCGGCGCCCGTCGATCCGATGCGCTATCTGCCCGGGCTCTGAGGCGAAGCGCGCAGCGCCTCGGCGAGGTCGGCGACCGCCGCGGCGTACATCGCGCTGCGGTTGTAGCGGGTGATGACGTAGAAGTTCTTCAGCCCAACGCGCTGCTCGCTGCCCAGGTCGATGAGCGCGGCGAGGCTTTCCTCAGGCAGTCCCTCGGGGAGGCGCACACCGGCCTCGCGCAGCGCACCGAGAGGGTGCTTGAGATCCACGCTGCGGCTGGCGTAGGCGCGCCACGCGTCGCCCGCAAGATCCGGCTTGAACTGCACCGGTGCGCCCGGCTCCCAGCCGTGCTTGCTGAGAAAGCTCGCCACGCTGCCGATCGCGTCGGCGGTGCTCGCGCGAAGGTCGATAACCCCGTCGCCGTCGAAGTCGACCGCGTAGGCGCGCGTGCTGCTCGGCATGAACTGCGGGATGCCGATGGCGCCGGCGTAGGAGCCGCGCACGGTTAGCGCGTCGTGACCATTCTGCCGCGCCAGCACGAGGTAGTGCTCTAGCTCGCTGCGGAAGAATTTCGCGCGCGGCGGATAGTCGAAGGCGAGCGTGGTCAGGGCGTCGATGACGCGCCAGCGCCCGATATTGCGCCCGTAGAAGGTCTCGACGCCGATGATCGCCACCATCACCTGCGCCGGCACGCCGAATTCGCGTTCCGCGCGCTCGAGCAGGGCCCGGTGCGATTGCCAGAATTCCACGCCCCCTTCGATGCGCTTGTCGGTGACGAAGAGCGCCCTGTAGTTCTCCCAGACCGGTGGGTCCGGCGGGCGCTTGATCGCCTCCAGCACCGGCTCGACACGCTCAACCCGTGCGAACAGCGCGCGCAAGTCCCGCGGCGCGAAACCGTGGCGCTCGGCCATCTCGCGGATGAAGGTCCTCACTTCGGGTCTCTTGTCGTACCCCAGCTGCGCGAACGCGGGCAGCGAAAAGACCAGTGCGAGGAGTGCAAGAAAGTGCGTCATGTCAGCCTGAGCTCCCGTATCATGCGCCGCAGGCGCGCTACGCCTGCGGCGCTGGCGGCAGCCCCGTAGCGCAGCGCGATATAGAGCGAACCAATGCGCAGGATGGAGCGGCGCGCCGAGGGCAGCGCGCGCGCCGCGCGCGCCGCATAGTCGCGCGGCCCTTCGTGGGGGGATCGCTCCACGCCGTGCGCGGCGAGCTTGCGGCAGAAGGCTCGCCAGGCGTTCTGCACCGGGTCGGGGCGCTTCAGCCGCCGCAGCGACCAGGCAAGAAGGGCGAGCGTCATCAGCCCGAGCACGCTGAAGAGCGCGGCGGTGAGGGTGCGCCAGTCCGCGTGGCGCATGCCCAGCGACCCGAGCAGGTCGCGCTGGCGCTCGGGGTTGTAGCCGAGCACCCAGACGTTCCACTTGTGCGCGAGCGCTTCCCACTGGTCGCGCAGGCCGCGCAGCCATTCCAGCTCCGGTCGCATCAGGGCGAGCAGCTCCGTCTCCGGAACCGCGCGCGAGAGGCCCGCCTCGAGGCGGCGCGGCACCGCTGCCGCCGTGGGATCGATGCGCACCCAGCCGCGGTTGCGCAGGAAAACTTCCGTCCAGGCATGCGCGTCGGACTGGCGCACCGTGATGATGCGGTCGATCATGTTGAGCTCGCCGCCCTGGTACCCGGTGACGATGCGCGCCGGCACTCCCGCCGCGCGCATCAGTAAGGCGAACGCCGAGGCGTAGTGCTCGCAGAAGCCGGCGCGGGTCTCGAAGAGGAACTCGTCCACCGAGTGCTTGCCGAGCAGCGGCGGCTCGAGCGTGTACAGGTAGCGCGCCTGGCGCAGGAAGGCGATGGCGCGCTCGACCACTTCCTCGTCCGATCGCGACGCATCGCGCCATTCCGCCGCGAGGGCGAGCGTGCGCGGATTGAACCCCGGTGGCACGCGCAGCGCCCGGCGCAGCGTCCCCAGGTCCTCCTTGGGCTCCGGGTCGGGGGCGATGACCGAGGAGAGCTCGTAGCGCAGGCGACTGCGCACGACGCGGTTGGCGATGATCTGGCCGTCGAAGCTCATGCGCGCGTGCTCCGGCAGGCTCGCCGCCGTTTCGAGCGCGAACAGCCAGTGGCGATTGTGCGGCTCGAGCACCACCGCGTAGCGGTGCGTGCCGCGCCCGCCGCTCGGCGGCGCCAACTTCCCGGGCGAGCTCGCGCCGATGGTCCACGTGCGGCCGTCGAAGTCCCACATCAGCGGCCCGCGCCAGTAGCGCAGGCGCTGCGCCGGCGGCTCGCCTTCGAACTCGGCGCGGAAGGCGATGGCGTCGGACTGCGCGAGGCTCGACAGCGTGCCGGGGCTCATCGTCTCGGAGAGTCCCGTCATGCCCGAGTAGGCATCCTGCGGCAGGCCCCACAACGGGCCCTGCACGCGCGGAAAGAGCAGGAACAGCGCGAGCGCGATCGGGGCTGCGTGCGCGAGGAGCAGCGCCGCCGTGCGCAGGTTGGCGCGCGGCGCGCGGTGCGGCGCGCTCAGGCCCACCAGCGTGGCGCTGATCGCGAACACCGCGGCGCACATCAGCGCC
This sequence comes from Burkholderiales bacterium, assembly GCA_029266935.1. Classification (GTDB taxonomy): domain Bacteria; phylum Pseudomonadota; class Gammaproteobacteria; order Burkholderiales; family SG8-39; genus SCGC-AG-212-J23. The sequence continues at coordinate 3,654 of JAQSVY010000008.1, read as the reverse complement.
GCCGTCGGAATGGTCTGCGTGTAGAGGAAGTTGGTGATGATGAGGAAGTAGCCGAGGAAGGCGGCGGCCGCGGCGTCGCGGTGGCTGCGCGTCTCGAGCAGCTTGAGACCGGCAAAGAGCATGAGCAGCAGGATGCCCGGCTGCCGGCCGAAGAGCGTCCGGTACTCGACCCAGACCCCGAGCATCGCCACCATGGCGACGCCGAGCACCAGCCACTTGGAAGGCAAGGGCGCGCGGTTGAGGCTGAAGTACACGCGCCAGCCGAACAGGCACAGCGTGAGCAGCGTCAGCCACCATGACGCGCGCATCGCATGCGGCGCAATGACGAGCAGGAGCGAGCCGATCAGCCATGCCACGTCGCGCGTGCTGACCAGACGCACCTCAGGTGCGAGCGGATGCGCGGCAGGGGTCATCGGCCCGGCTCCTGGTACAGCGCCAGCGCCTGCAGGCAGGCGTTGCGGTGCGGGTCGCCGCGGCCGGGCGCGATCTCCACCCCCGGCAGGCGCAGGCCGTAGCTTGTGCCGGCGCGCTCGGCCGCGAGCACCCACGCCGCGAGCCGCGACAGGCGCTGCTCGACACTGAAGCCGACGCCGAGCGATCGCCAGTCGAGCCAGATCTGCGCCGCCGCCTCGCCGGTGAACTGCTTGGTGAGCATGTCGCCGCTCCTCGCCACGGCCTTCCATGCCACGTGGCGCGGCGAGTCGGAAAGCTGGTAGCCGCGCAGCCCGGCGAAGTCGTCGTTGCCCGGCGTGGGCGAGCGCAGCGCCCCCGAGGACGCCTCGGCGCTGTAGGGCGGCAGGGGCGAGCGCTCAGGACGCGGATAGACGAGGCAGCGCGCGTCGGGCTCGACGTAGCTCCAGGCGCGGAAGATTCCGAGCGGGAAGCGCGTCTCGAGCATCACGCGGCCAAGCGGCAGCCAGCCGCGCGCCGGAGCCGGCACCGCCAGCACCACCTCCGCCAGCGCCCCGGGCGCAATGTCGACCACCAGCTGCGCGCCCGACTGCAGGTGGCGCGCGAGGATGGCCGGCCGCTCGAACGCGGAGCGCCCGTCGAGGTAGAGGCGGAACTGCGCCGACTCGCCGGCGAACACCGGCTCGGCTCGCCCGGCGGTGACCGCGATGCGTGCCAGGTTGCGCGCGGTGTGCACCATGCCGGCAAGCCCCATGCCGGCAAGCAGGAAGGTGAGCACGAACCCGAGCGAGAGCGCGTAGTTGATCGAGCCGATGAGCAGGATGACGAGCGTGGCGGCGAAGAGCCAGCCCAGGCGCGTGGGCACGATGTAGACCCGCCGGTGCACGAGCACCACCGTGCCGCGCTCCGGCGGGGTGAAGCCGTAGACCCACTTGGCGAAGCGCGGCGAGCGCGCGATGAGCGATTCGATCATGCGCCGCCGCTCATGTAGTGGGCCCGTCGTATTTCCAGCGCCCATGCCAGGCGCCGAACACGAGGTTCGGGTATTCCGGGCGGCCGAGGCTGCCGTTGTAGCGGCCGAGGGCGCGGAAGTAGTCGCCCTTCTCGATGTCGAGGTAGTGGCGCAGGACGACGCAACCATAGCGCAGGTTGGTGCGAAGGTGAAACAGGTTGTGGCTGCGGTGGCCGATCAGCCTCACCCAGAACGGCATCACCTGCATGTAGCCCCGGGCGCCCGCCCGCGACACCGCGTACTTGCGGAAGCCGCTCTCGACCTCAAGCACGCCGAGCACGAGCTGTGGATCTAGCCCGGCACGCGTTGCCTCGTAGTGCACCGTGCGCAGGAGCTGCAGACGCTGCTCGCGGTCGGGTATGCGCCGCGCGAGGCGCTGCTCCATCGCCTGCAGCCAGCGATTGGCGTCGGTGGCCGAGCGGAAGCTCAATACCGGCACCGCCTTGTCGGCGATGACCGCGGAAAGGCGCGCACGCACGCTGTCGGCGAGCGGCTCGTACTGCTGCGCGCCGGCGAATGCCAGCAGCGGCGCCGACAGCAGCGCGAGGATGAGGCTTCTCACCCCGTCAATCGTGCCTTCAGGAAGGCGACCACCTCCGCGAGGGGCAGATCGCGCGGCTTCTCGTCGCGCCGGCCCTTGTACTCCGCATTGCCCGCGGCGAGACCGCGCTCGCCGATCACCACGCGGTGCGGGATGCCGATCAGGTCGATGTCGGCGAAGAGGACGCCGGGCCGCTCGTCGCGGTCGTCCATCAGCACGTCGATGCCGGCGGCAGCGAGCTCGTCGTGAAGCCGCTCGGCCGCGGCGCGCACCTTGTCCGACTTGGCGTAGCCGATCGGCACCACGCCACCTCGAACGGCGCGATCGGCGCCGGGAAGACGATGCCGCGCTCGTCGTGGTTCTGCTCGATCGCCGCGGCGACGATGCGCGTCACGCCGATGCCATAGCAGCCCATCTCGAAGTGCTGGGCTTCCCCCGTTTCACTGAGGAAAGTCGCCTTCATGGCCTCGGAATACTTGGTGCGCAGCTGGAAGATGTGGCCGACCTCGATGCCGCGCACGATCTCGAGCGTACCCTTGCCGTCGGGGCTGGGGTCCCCCGCCACCACCTTGCGCAGGTCGGCGACGAGCGCCGGCTCCGGGAGGTCGCGCCCGAAATTGACGCCTGCAAGGTGGAAGCCCTCCTCGTTCGCGCCGCAGACGAAGTCGCGCATCGCCGCGACGGCGCGATCGGCGACCACGCGCGCTCGCGCGCCGACCGGGCCGCCAGCAGCCAGCGGCGGTCCAATGTAGCCCGGCGGGCAGCCTAGCGCGGCGCGTATTTCCTTCTCGCCGGCGAAGCGGAAGGCGCCGATCGCCTTCTGCGCCTTGATCTCGTTCAGCTCGTGGTCGCCGCGCAGCAGCAGCAGGTGAAACTCGTCGCCATGCATCACGGCGATTGCCTTGACGGTGCGCTTCACGTCCAGCTGCAGGAGCTTCGCCACGTCCGCGCACGTCGTCTTTCCCGGGGTAGGGACCTTTTGCATCTCCTCGCTGGGAGGATTTCTGGCTTCGGCGTGGATCGCTTCGGCGAGCTCCACGTTCGCCGCGTAGCCCGACTGGGGACAGAACGCGATGGCGTCCTCGCCCGAGTCGGCGAGGACATGGAACTCGTGCGAGCCGGTGCCCCCGATGGCGCCGGTGTCGGCGGCGACGTCGCGAAAGCGCAGCCCAAGGCGGGTGAAGATGCGCGTGTAAGTGGCGTGCATGTTGCGGTACTCGCGCTCGAGGCTCGCATGGTCGGCATGGAAAGAGTAGCCGTCCTTCATGACGAACTCACGTCCGCGCATGATGCCGAAGCGGGGGCGGCGCTCGTCGCGGAACTTGGTCTGAATCTGGTAGAAATGCACCGGCAGGCGCCGGTAGCTCTTCAACTCGCTCCTCGCGAGCTCGGTCACCACCTCCTCGGAGGTCGGCTGGATCACGAAGTCGCGCTCGTGGCGGTCCTTGAAGCGCAAGAGCTCCGGCCCGTAGGCCTGCCAGCGCCCCGACTCCTGCCACAGCTCGCCGGGCTGGACCACCGGCATCGCCATCTCGATCGCCCCGGCGCGGTCCATCTCCTCGCGCAGCACGCGCTCGACCTTGTGCAGCACGCGCATGCCGAGGGGCAGCCAGGTGTAGATGCCGGCGGCGAGGCGGCGGATCAGGCTCGCGCGCAGCATCAGCCGATGGCTGACGATCTCGGCCTCGGC
>JAQSVY010000212.1 GCA_029266935.1 Burkholderiales bacterium | reverse complement strand
GAAGAAGGCCTTCAGGGCCGAGATCGGCGTGCCGGCATAGGCGGAGATGCTTTTGCCGCGCCAGCGCACCGCGAGCGCCTCCTTGTTCAGGCGCTGGCCCTCGCACTCGGGACAGGGCTGGTCGACTTCCAGCCAGTTGATCCACGAGTCGAGCACGTGGTCCTCGGCGCCGGTGCGCGCGCGCTCGTCGCTCCATTCCACCTCTTCGATGGCGAGGCCGGTGCCGTAGCACTTCGCGCACCAGCCGTGCTTCGAGTTGTAGGAGAACAGGCGCGGATCAAGCTCGGGGAAGCTGCGGCCGCAGGAGCGGCAGGCGCGCTTGGTGGAGAACACCTGGATCTTCTTCCCGGTCTGGACATGCACCACGCCTTTGCCGAACTCGAGCGCCGTGGCGAGCCGCTCGCGCAGCTCCTTCTCGGTCTTCGGCGACACCTTCACGTAGCCGACCGGCAGCTCGATGGTGTGCTCCTTGAAGCGGTCGATGCGCGGGAACGGGCGCACCGGCAGCAGCTCGCCGTCGACGCGCAGCTGCGAGTAGCCCTTGGATGCCGCCCACGTGGCGAGGTCGGTGTAGACGCCTTTGCGGTTGAGGACCAGCGGCGCGAGCATGACCACGGTTTGGTCGCGGTACTCTCGCGACAGGCGGGCGACGATCGCGTCCTCGCTCTGCGGTTCGATCGGCACGTCACAATCAGGGCAGTACTGCGTGCCGAGCTTGACGAAGAGCAGGCGCAGGAAGTGGTGCACCTCGGTGAGCGTGCCGACGGTGGACTTGCGCCCGCCGCGGCTGGTGCGCTGCTCGATCGCCACGGTGGGCGGGATGCCGAAGATCGCGTCGACGTCGGGGCGTGCCGCCGCCTGCACGAACTGTCGCGCGTACGCATTCAGCGATTCCAGGTACCGGCGCTGCCCCTCGGCGAAGAGGATGTCGAAGGCGAGGGTTGATTTGCCGGAGCCCGATACGCCGGTGACCACGGTGAAGCGCCCGCGCGGGATCTCCACGTCGATGTTCTTCAGGTTGTGCTCGCGCGCGTTGTGGATGCGAATCGAATTTGAGAAAAGAGGGACTTCTTTGGCTTTCCCCGGGAGTTTTGCCTTGAAAGTGGCTTCGTATTCGCGCAGCGCCTTGCCCGTGTGCGACGTCGGGTGCGCCATGACCTGCTCCGGCGTGCCTTCGCACACCAGCTCGCCGCCGGCGTCGCCGCCTTCGGGGCCGAGGTCGAGCACCCAGTCGCAGGCGCGGATCACGTCGAGGTTGTGCTCGATCACGACCAGCGAATGGCCCGCGCCGAGCAGCTGGCGGAAGGCGCCGAGCAGCTTGCCGACGTCCTCGAAATGCAGGCCGGTCGTGGGTTCATCGAAGAGGAACAAAACGGGCTCCGACCCTGATTTGGCCTCCGCGAGGTAGCCGGCGAGCTTCAGGCGCTGCGCCTCGCCGCCCGAGAGCGTGGGCACCGGCTGGCCGAGCTTGAGGTACTCCAGGCCGACGTCGATGAGCGGCTTCAGGCGCCGGCGCACTTCCTCGTGCTGCGAGAAGAACAGCGCCGCCCCGGCGATGGTCATGTCGAGGATGTCGGCGATCGATCTCTCTCTGATCTTGATTTCCAGGATCTCCTCGCGGAACCGCTTGCCATCGCATTCCGGACAGCGCAGGTAGACGTCGGAGAGGAACTGCATCTCCACGTGCTCGAAGCCGTTGCCGCCGCAGCTCGGGCAGCGGCCGTTGCCGGAGTTGAAGCTGAAGGTGCCGGCGGTGTAGCCCCGCTCGCGGGCAGCCTGGGTTTTGCTGAATAAATTCCTTATTTCGTCAAAAGCACCGACGTAGCTCGCCGGGTTGGAGCGCGTGGTGCGGCCGATCGGTTTCTGGTCGACCATCACCACCGCGCTCACCTGATCCGCGCCGTGCAGCTCGCGGTGCGCGCCGGGCGCTTCGGTGGGCTTGCCCTTGGCCTTCAGCAGCGCCGCGTGCAGGACGTCCTGCACCAGCGTCGACTTGCCGGAGCCGGAGACCCCAGTGACGCACACCAGGCGCTCGAGGGGAATCCGGACATCGATGTTCTTCAGGTTGTGCTCGGCAGCGCCTCGCAGATCCAGAACCCGATCGATTGGTCTTTCGATCTTCGGGACTCCGCCGGCGCGCTTCCTGCCGGACAGGTATTCGCCGGTCAGCGTGCCTTCCGCCTTCAGCTTCTCCGGCGCGCCGAAGAAGACGATCTCGCCGCCGCGCTCGCCGGGCCCCGGCCCCATGTCGAGGATGCGGTCGGCGGAGAACATGATCTGCGGATCGTGCTCGACCACCACCAGCGTGTTGCCGGCGTCGCGCAGTCGCTTCATCACGCCGATGACGCGCCCCATGTCGCGCGGGTGCAGGCCGATCGAGGGCTCGTCGAGGACGAACAGCGTGTTGACGAGCGAGGTGCCGAGGGCGGTGGTGAGGTTGATGCGCTGCACCTCGCCGCCGGAGAGCGTGCGCGACTGGCGATCGAGCGTCAGGTAGCCCAGCCCGACGTCGCGCAGGTAGGCGAGCCGCGTGCGGATCTCGCTGAGGACGAGCTGGACCGCTTCGTCTTTCGACTGGAAACTCTTGAAGAACTCATGGGCGCGCCCGATCGGCATCAGCACCAGCTCGTGGATCGACTTGCCGTCGAGCTTCCACAGCAGCGCCTCGGGCTTCAGGCGCGTGCCGTTGCACGCAGTGCACTCGGTGTACGCGCGGTACTTCGAGAGCAGCACGCGGATGTGCATCTTGTAGGCTTTGCTTTCTAACCACTGGAAGAAGCGGCGCACGCCGTACCACGTGCCAGGCCAGGACTTCTTCCAGCTCTGCCAGGAGTCCTCGCCTTCCAGGACCCAGTACTTCTCCTTTTCCGTGAGATCCCTGAATGGAGTTTGTAGAGGGATACCCCTCTTCCTCGCGTACTTCACCAGGTCGTCCTGGCACTCCTTGAAGCTGGCGGTCTGCCAGGGCCGGACCGCGCCGCCCGCGAGCGTCTTCGACTCGTCGGGGACCACCAGGCCGAAGTCCACGCCGATGACGCGGCCGAAGCCGCGGCAGGTGTCGCAGGCGCCCAGCGGCGAGTTGAACGAAAACATCGCCGGCGTGGGCTCGGAATAGTGGATGTCGCAGTCGGGACAGTGCAGGTCCGAGGAGAACCGCAGGACCTCGCTCTCCTCCCAATAGAGGTTGACCCGTCCCTGTCCGAAGCGAAGGGCGGACTCCAGCGCCTCGGTGACGCGCGCGCGCTCGGCTGGCATGCGGATGCGGTCCTGCACCACCTCGAGCAGCGCCTTCGAGCGCGAATGCAGCCGCGTGTAGCCCTGGCGCTGCAGCAGCTCCTCGACCTCCTTCTCGCTGAAGTTCTTCGGGATGGGAACCGGGAAGGTGATGAGCAGCCTCTGCTCGCCCTCGTCTTTCAGCGCTTCAAAGATGCTATGAGGCGTATCCCTGACCACCGGCTTGCCGCAGCCGCGGCAGGCGAGCTTCGCCCCGCGGGCGAAGATGAGCTTCAGGTGGTCGTTCAGCTCTGTCATCGTGCCGACCGTGGAGCGCGAAGTGCGCACCGGGTTGGTCTGGTCGATGGCGATGGCCGGCGGGATGCCCTCGACGGCGTCGACCTGCGGCTTGTCCATGCGCTCCAGGAACTGGCGCGCGTAGGGGCTGAAGGTCTCGACGTAGCGGCGCTGGCCCTCGGCGTAGAGGGTGTCGAAGACGAGCGAGGACTTGCCCGAGCCGGAA
>JAQSVY010000007.1 GCA_029266935.1 Burkholderiales bacterium | reverse complement strand
AGGGACATGCTTGAAGTGTAAGCTAAAATCGCGCCTTTCCCGAGCAGGATCCATGCCCCGCCGCAGGCTCTTCGTCACCACCGCGCTGCCGTACGCCAATGGCTCCTTCCACATCGGCCACATCATGGAGTACATCCAGGCGGACATCTGGGTGCGCTTCCAGCGCATGCAGGGCCACGAGGTGCATTTCGTCGGCGCCGACGACGCCCACGGCGCGCCGATCATGCTCAAGGCCGAGGCCGAGGGAATTACGCCACGCGAGCTGGTGGCGCGCATCGGCGCCGAGCGACCGCGCTACCTGCAGGGCTTCCATATCTCCTTCGACAACTGGCATTCCACGGATTCCCCGGAGAATGTCGAGCTCTCGCAGGACATCTACCGCAAGCTGAAGGCGGCGGGGCTGATCTACGCCAAGCCGGTCGAGCAGTTCTATGACCCGGTGAAGGGCATGTTCCTTGCCGACCGGTACATCAAAGGCCAGTGCCCGAATTGCGGCGCAGCCGATCAGTACGGCGATGCCTGCGAGAACTGCAGCACGGTGTACGCCGCGACCGCGCTCAGGAACCCCTACTCGGTGCTGTCGGGCGCGGAGCCCGTGCTCAAGTCCTCGGAGCACCACTTCTTCAGGCTCTCCGATCCTGCCTGCAAGCGGTTCCTCAACGAATGGCTGGACAAACCGGGGCGCCTGCAATCCCAGGTGGTGAACAAGGCCAAGGAGTGGCTCGAAGGTGCCGGCGACAAGGCGCTCTCGGATTGGGATATCTCGCGCGACCCGCCCTATTTCGGCATCCGCATCCCCGACCTCAAGGAGGAGAAGTACCTCTACGTCTGGCTCGACGCGCCGATCGGCTACCTCGCCAGCTTCAAGAACTACTGCGCGAAGAACCAGCTCGACTTCGAGGCGTTCCTGCAGGACCCCGGGACTGAGCAGATCCATTTCATCGGCAAGGACATCATCTACTTCCACACGCTGTTTTGGCCGGCCATGCTGAAATTCGCGGGCAGGCCATACAAGCTGCCCGACCATGTGTATGTGCACGGCTTCATCACCGTGTCTGGCGACAAGATGTCCAAGTCGCGCGGCACCGGCATCAGCCCACTGCGCTACCTCGACATCGGCATGAACCCGGAATGGCTGCGCTACTACATCGCCGCCAAGCTCAACGCCAACGTCGAGGACCTCGACTTCAACCCCGACGACTTCCTCGCCAGGGTCAACAGCGACCTCGTGGGCAAGTACGTAAACATCGCCAGCCGCGCCGCGGGGTTCATCGCCAGGCAGTTCGGCGGCATGCTGTACGAATTCACGCCGGCGAACATGAACACCCAGCACAGTTGGGGGGTGGCGGTCGCGTCGGGCGACTTAATCGCCGAAGCGTACGAGAACCGGGAGTTCGGCAAGGTTGTCCGCGAGGTCATGCGGCTGGCCGACATCGCCAACCAGCGATTCGATCAGGCGAAGCCATGGGACCTGGTCAAGGACCCCGGAAAGCGCGAGGTGCTGCACCAGACATGCAGCGACGCGATCCACGCGTTTTTCGTGCTGACGGTTTATCTGGCGCCCATCCTGCCCGCTACCGCGGCTCGAGTAGCGCGAGGGCTCTTCGGTATCGAGCGCAGCCTGGTTTTCGCTGATCGCGAGACCCGCCCGACCCGCATCCGCCCTTTCAAGCACCTCATTACACGCGTCGAGGAGAAGCAGATCGATGCGCTCTTCGATGTTGCGTCCGTGCCACAACCGTTGGCGCCGCAGCGACACGCCGAGAAGCAGCAGCACCAGACGAAGGAGCGGTCCGTGACCGAAACGATCACCATCGACGATTTCGCGAAGCTAGACCTGCGCGTGGCGAAGATCGTGCGCGCCGAGGCGGTCGAAGGCGCCGACAAGCTGCTCAAGCTGACTCTCGACCTCGGCGGCGCCACGCACACCGTGTTCGCCGGGATCAAGCCCGCCTATGGCCCCGAGCAGCTTGAGGGCCGCCTGGCGGTGCTGGTCGCGAACCTCGCCCCGCTCAAGATGAAATTCGGCGTTTCAGAGGGAATGGTGCTCGCCGCCTCGGGCGACGGGCCGGGGATTTTCCTCATTTCCGCGGACGCAGGGGCGCAGCCCGGCATGCGCGTAAAATAGCTCGCGTCGCGGCGCGGGTTTTGCCGCAAGGGCGAGGACACCTGATGGAGGGCGCGGGCCGCACGTTGGTCTGCAGCGTGCTGTTTCTCGACATCGCGGAGTACTCCAAGAAGCCGGTCGCGGAGCAGCTACAGCTCAAGCAGGCCTTCAACCAGGCGCTCTCCCAGGCGCTCGAGCAGGTGGCCTCGCGCGATCGCATCATCCTCGATACCGGCGATGGCGCGGCAGTCACCTTCATGGGCGATCCCGAGGACGCCCTGTTCGCCTCGATTGCGATGCGCGACATGGCCACCTCGGTCGGCGTGCGCATGGGCGTCAACCTCGGCCCGGTGCGCCTGGTCAAGGACCTGAACGACCAGACGAACATCATCGGCGACGGCATCAACGTGGCACAGCGCGTCATGAGCTTCGCCGGCCCCGGACAGCTGCTCGTCTCACGCTCCTTCTACGAGGTCGTCTCCTGCCTGTCGCGCGACTATGTGGGCCTCTTCCAGCACGAGGGCGCTCGCACAGACAAGCATGTGCGCGAGCACGACGTCTATTCTGTCGTCGGCGGCGCACCGGCCGGGCGGCGCCTGTCCGACACGCTCACGATCGAGGTCGGCGCGCAGGGGCCGACGGGGTGGCTGCGCGGCACCGGGCCGCTCGGTCTGCGACGCTCCGCGCTGCTTGCAGCCCCCCTTGTGTTCCTGCTCATGGTCGCAGGCGGTGTCGTGGCGCGCGCAGTGATGGACCGCGATGTTCCGCCTACGCCGCCGGCGTCCAGGCCGGTCGCTGCCGCACCGGCTACCCCGAAGCCCGAGCGCCACGCACAGGCGCCCACGTCAGCCGGCGTCGGTACCATCGTCTTCGCGGTCGCACCCTGGGGCGAGGTTCTGATCGACGGCAAGAGCCGCGGCGTCAGCCCGCCCCTGCGCACGGTTGAAATCCCCGCCGGCCCGCATCGGATAGAAATCCGAAACTCGACGTTTCCGGCGCATGTCGCAAAGGTCGAAGTGAAGGCAGGGGAAGCCATCCAAATACGGCACAGGTTCCGCTGATGATTCGCGCCGCCATCGCAGCCGGCATGCTGCTCGTCCTCTCGGCGTGCTCCAGCGCGCCCATGCGCGACCTGCAGCAGCTTCTCTGGACGAGCAAGGGTGACGTCGCCTTCGCCACGGGGATGCGAGAGTACGAGAACGCCCAGTACGTCGAGTCGGCGCGCAATCTGCAGGCCGCGGTGAATCTGGGACTGGCTGACGCGCAGCGTGCGCGCGCACACAAGCACCTTGCCTTCATCCATTGCGCCTCAGGCCGCGAGCGCCTGTGCCGCGAGGATTTCCGCAAGGCGCTCGCCGTCGAGCCGAACATGGACCTTACTACCGCGGAGGCAGGACACCCGGTGTGGGGGCCGATCTTCCGCTCGATGAAGAGCGGCGAGCCGCCGCTCAGCGCCGGGCTGCGCCTCTACGAGGAAGGCAAATACGAGGAGTCCGCGAAGACCCTGCAGGGTGCGATCGAGCGCGGCTTGCCCGACAAGGACCGCGCCAGGGCGCACAAGCACCTCGCCTTCATCCATTGCGCTGCCGACCGCCAGCAGCCATGCAGGGAGGAGTTCCGCAAGGCGCTCGCCATCTACCCCGCCCTTGAGCTTGCGCCCGCCGAGGCCGGGCATCCGGCCTGGGGGCCGGTGTTCCGCGCGGTGAAGGCGGGTCGCTAGGCGCCGCAATGGAGCAACCACAGCTCGGCCGATACGTCATCCAGTCCGAGATCGGCCGCGGCGCGATGGGTGTCGTCTACAAGGCCATGGACACCGTGCTCGAGCGCGTCGTCGCCGTCAAGACGGTCAACATGGCGCTCGAGCGAGACCACGCCGACAAGTACGAGGCGCGCTTCTACCAGGAGGCGCGCGCCGCCGGTGGGCTGAACCATCCCAATATCGTCACCGTCTACGACGCCGGCAAGGCGGGTGACGTGGTGTACATGGCGATGGAATACATCGAGGGCGTAGAGTTGCGCGCGCTCATCGGCGAAGGGCGCCAGCTCGCCATGGCGCAGGCACTGTCGATCGCCGCGCAGGTCGCCGAAGGCCTCGCCTACGCGCACGAGCGTGGCGTCGTGCACCGCGACATCAAGCCGGCCAACATCATGGTAGTCGCCAACGGTCCGGTGAAGATCACCGACTTCGGCATCGCCCGCATGCGCGCCTCCGCCGACCTGACGCAGACGGGGCTGATGCTCGGCTCGCCGAAATACATGTCGCCGGAGCAGGTCATCGGCAAGCGCGCCGACCACCGCTCGGACCTCTTTTCGCTGGGCGTGATCCTCTACGAGATGCTGTGCGGCGCGGCGCCCTTCAACGGCGAGAACGTCACCGCGCTCATGTACCAGATCGTCAACTTCGCGCCTCCCGCGCCGAGCGCCATCAACGCCGCCCTGCCGGAAATGCTCGACTACATCATCGCCAAGATGCTCGCCAAGCCGCTCGAGGAGCGCTACCAGGACGCGCGCGAGCTGGCGCGCGACCTGCGCGAGTGCGAGCGCCAGCTCGCCGCGCCGCCCGCGGTCAGCGTAGCGCGCCCGCCGGTCGCCCTCGCGAGCGGCGCGCAACCCCAGCTGGTCGACACGCGCTCGAGGACCGTGGCGCTGGCGCAGACCGTGAACCGCACGCGCGAAGCGGACAAGACGCCGCAGGACGTGGCAAGCGCCCCGGCGCGCGGCGTGGCGCCGTCGTTCGACTCAAACGAGGCGACGCAGCGCCTTGCCGTGCTGACCGGCGCCGCCACCGCGCCGGGCGCCCCCCTCACCACGCGCAACTCGCGCGAGACGGCGACGCAGGCGATCCGCTCCCTGCCGCGCGCGCCCCCGGCCAGATGGCGGCGGCGCGACTGGCTGCTGGTCGGCGCGGCGACGCTGTTCGGCCTGGCGGTTGCGCGCGCGATCGTCAAGCGCGACAACCCGCAGAAGCGCTAGCCTTTCGCCGCCCAGGGGCGGCCCAGGCGCTTCTCGATGTACTCGCGCATAAGCCGGCGCACCACCTGCGAGGGCGTCTGATCCTCCTCCGCGCACAGCCGCTCGAACACCGCTTTCTTGCGCGGGTCGACCAGGATCGTGAGGCGTGCGGTGCGTTGCTCTTTCGCCATGTGCGCTGGATGATAATATAATTCACATCGCGATGGACAGCCCCCCCAGCCTGCTCGCCGCTGCCCTGCTCGCGGCCACCGCCTGGCTGGCGATCGGCCTGCTCGGCCTGCTCCCCGCCGGCGCGGCCTTCGTGCGGCGCGCGTTGTTCCCCGCCGGCGCCGCCGCCAGCCTGGCGCTCGCGGCGCTGGGCGCGCAGGGCGTCTGGTACCCCGCCTCGAGCCTGGTGCTGCCCCTGGGGCTGCCGGACCTGCCGTTCCATCTCCGGCTCGATCCCCTCGCCGGCTTCTTCCTGCTGCTGCTGGGCGCGGTGGCGGCGGGCGTCTCGGTCTATTCCATCGGCTATTTCCGCGACGAGGCCGGCGCGCGCCTGCGGCTCATCTGCCTGCAGTACCACTTCTTCCTCGCCAGCATGGCGTTCGTCCTACTGGCCGACGACGCCTACCTCTTCATGGTGGCCTGGGAGACGATGGCGCTAGCCTCGTACTTCCTCGTCACCACGGACCACCAGCGCCCGGCGATCCGCAGCGCGGGCTTCCTGTACCTTTTGGTGGCGCACATCGGCGCCATCGCGGTATTGCTGTGCTTCGGTGTGATGCACGGCGGCGGCGGCGATTACACCTTCGACGCGCTGCGCGCGGCCGAGCTGAGCCCGTTCTGGGCCAGCGTCGCCTTCCTGCTCGCCTTCTTCGGCTTCGGCGCCAAGGCCGGCCTGATCCCGCTGCACGCCTGGCTGCCCGAGGCGCACCCGGCCGCTCCCTCCCCGGTGTCGGCGCTGATGAGCGGCGTGATGATCAAGACCGCCATCTACGGCATGGTGCGCATCAGCTACGACCTGATCGGCGCGGTGCGATGGGACTGGGGGATCCTGGTGCTGGTGGTGGGCGCCGGTACGACGCTGTTCGGCGTGCTGTTCGCGCTGATGCAGCACGACCTTAAGCGGTTGCTCGCCTACCACTCGGTCGAGAACATCGGCATCATCCTGCTCGGCCTGGGCATGTCGATGGTGTTCTTCGGCTTCGGACACCGCGAGGCCGGCGTGCTCGGCCTGATCGCGGCGCTCTACCACACGCTCAACCACGCGGTGTTCAAGGGCCTGCTGTTTCTGGGCGCGGGCTCGATCCTGCATGCGACGGGCCTGCGCGACCTGAACGCGATGGGCGGACTGATACGCACCATGCCCGCCACCGCGTTCTACTTCCTCGTGGGTGCGCTGGCGATCTCCGCGCTGCCGCCGCTCAACGGCTTCGTCTCGGAGTGGCTCACCTTCCAGACCGCGCTGCAGGCCTCGCTGATCGAGCACGGCGTGGTGCGCAGCCTGCTGCCGCTGTTCGCCGCCGTGCTCGCGCTCGCTGGCGCGCTCACCGCGATGTGCTTCGTCAAGGTGTTCGGCGTGGCGTTCCTTGGCCGCGCGCGCCATTCCGCCGAGAAAGCCCACGGCGACGCCCGCTTGAGCGAGCGCCTGGGGCTGGCGTGGCTTACCGCGGGCTGCTTCTTCCTCGGCCTTTTCCCTGCCGCGATGCTGCTCATGCTCAACCGGGTCGCCGCCTCGCTCACCGGCAGCAGCCTCAGCGCCCAGGCCCTGGAGTCGAACTGGCTGTGGGTAGTGCCGACGCAGCCAATGCAGGCGAGCTACAGCGCGATCATCTTTCTGCTGGTGGTGCTCGCGGTGGTCCTCATCACCGTGCGGCTGGTGCGCGTCTTCTACCACGGGCGCATTCGCGTAGCCGATCCGTGGGACTGCGGCTATCCCGAGCAGACCACGCGGATGCAGGACACCGCCGACGCCTTTGGCCAGCCCATCCGCCACGTGTTCGGCCCGCTGTACCTGATGAAGCGCCACCTGCCCGGGCCGGAGGACGCGAACCCCAGGTACTCGATCAAGATCGAGGACCGCCACTGGTACTGGCTCTACCTGCCGCTGGCGCGGCTCGTGGAGTACACCTCCTCCAAGATCGGCCTGCTGCAACGCGGGCGCATCAGCGTCTACCTGCTCTACAGCTTCCTCACCCTGATCGGGCTGCTGGTGTTCGTCCGATGACCCCGGCCATGGCCTCTGGAGTCGCCTTGCAGGTGCTGCAATCGCTGCTGGTGGTGCTCGTCGCGCCGCTGGTGACGGGCTGGGTGAACATCTGCCGCGCCTGGCTGCAGAACCGCTCCGCGCCCAGCATCTGGCTGCCGTACTACACGCTGGCAAAGCTCTTCCACAAGGATGCGGTGATCGCCAATACCGCTTCGCCGCTGTTCCGCATCACGCCCTACGTGCTGTTCGGCTGCATGTGGCTCGCCGCCGGCATCGTCCCGGTGCTTGTCACCGACCTGCCGTTCGCGCCCGCCGCGGACATCATCGCGCTGGTGGGCGTGTTCGCGGTGGCGCGGGTGTTCGGCGCGCTGGCGGCCATGGACACGGGCACCTCCTTCGGCGGCCTGGGCGCGCGCCGCGAGATGATGATCGGCTTCCTCGCCGAGCCCGCCATGCTGATGACGCTGTTCACCGCCGCGTTCATCTCAGACTCGACGCAGCTGCAGACCATCGTCGAGACGCTCGCGCACCGCGAATTCGCCATCTATCCCAGCCTCGCGTTCGCCGCGGTCGCGTTCCTGATGGTGCTGCTCGCCGAGAACGCACGCATCCCGGTCGACAACCCGACCACGCACCTCGAGCTGACCATGATCCACGAAGCGATGATCCTCGAGTACTCGGCGCGCCACCTCGCGCTCATCGAGTGGGCGGTCGCGATCAAGCTGGTCGCGTACATGGCGATCGGCTTCGCGCTGTTCCTGCCCTGGGGCATCGCGCCAGCCGGAGACTGGGCGGCACTGCCCATGGCGTTCGCGGCGCTGGGTGCGAAGCTCGCGCTCGCCGGCGCCGGCCTCGCGTTCCTGGAGACCCTGCTCGCCAAGATGCGCATCTTCCTGGTTACCGAGTTCCTGTCCACCGCCTTCCTGCTCGGCGTGCTGGGCATGCTGATCCACTTCCTGGTGCGTGGGTGACATGGCGCTTTCGCTGAGCAGCCAGATCGTCAACCTGCTCGCCGCGCTGCTGCTGCTGCTCGCGTTCGCGATGCTTGCGCAGCGCCGCGTGCTGACGCTGATCAAGCTGTTCGCCTGGCAGGGCGCGGCGCTCGCGCTTTCCACCGCCATCGTCGCCCACGCCACCGGCCAGACGCACCTGTACTTTTCGGCAGGCCTGACGCTCGCCCTGAAGGTGATCCTGATCCCCTGGCTGCTGCACCGGCTAATAGACCAGCTGAACGTGCGCTGGGACATCGAGATGCTGATCAACATCCCCACCACCATGCTCACCGGCATCGGCGTGGCGATCTTTGCCTTCTCGCTCGCCGCGCCCATCTCGCAGATGGCGAGCACCGTCACCCGTTCCACGCTCGGCATCGCCCTCGCCAGCGTGCTGCTGTCCTTCCTGATGATGATCGTGCGCCGCAAGGCGGTGCCACAGGTGATCGGCTTCCTGTCGATGGAGAACGGCCTGTTTTTCGCCGCCACCAGCGCCACCTACGGCATGCCGCTGGTGGTCGAGCTGGGCGTCGCGCTCGACGTGCTGGTCGGCACCTTCATCTTTGGCATCTTCTTCTTCCACATCCGCGAGCAGTTCGACAGCCTCGACATCCGCCACATGGAGAAGCTGAAAGAGGACTGATGGAGATCGCCCTCGTCCTTGGCGTGCCCCTCGCCGGCGCAATGGTGCTCGCGGCCTTCGGCCAGCGGTCCTGGGCGCCCGAGGTGAACGCGCTCGCCAGTCTCGGCACGCTGATCGCCGCGGCCCTGCTCACCGGCCGCGTCATCGCCGACGGTCCGATGACGGCGCTAAACGAGCAGGTGTTTGTCGACCCGTTCAACGTGTTCCTCGTCGCCCTCACCGCGTTCGTGGCTTTCACCACCGCGCTCTTCTCGCGGCCCTACATGCGAACCGAGGAGCACCACAAGCGGGTCAACAGCGCCCGGCTGCGGCTCTACCACAGCATGTACCAGCTCTTCAGCTTCACCATGCTGCTCACGCTGCTGTCGAACAACGTCGGCATGCTGTGGGTCGCCATGGAGGGCGCGACGCTGTCGACGGTGCTGCTGGTGTCGCTGTACCGCACGCCGGCGAGCCTGGAAGCGGCGTGGAAATACTTCATCCTGTGCTCGGTGGGCATCGCGCAGGCCCTGTTCGGCACCATCCTGCTGTACTTCGCGGCCGAGAAGGTGCTGGGACCGGGCGGCAACGCGCTGCTGTGGACGCACCTGCACGAGGTGCGCGGCGAGCTCGAGCCGACGGTGCTCTCGCTCGCTTTCGTGTTCCTGCTGGTCGGCTACGGCACCAAGGTCGGGCTGGTGCCGCTGCACAACTGGCTGCCCGACGCACACGCGGAAGGGCCGACGCCGATCTCGGCGGTGCTTTCGGGATTGCTGCTAAACGTGGCGCTTTACGCGGTCGTGCGCAGCAAGGTGCTGGTCGACGGGGCACTCGAGCGCAACTTCTCGGGCGGGCTGATGATGGGCTTCGGCCTGCTCTCGGTGGTGGTGGCCGCGTTCTTTCTCTCGCGCCAGAAGGACATCAAGCGCATGTTCGCGTACTCGTCGATCGAGCACATGGGCATCATGACCTTCGCCTTCGGCATGGGCGGGCCGGTGGCCGCGTTCGCCGGCCTGCTGCACATGACCGTGCACTCGCTCACCAAGTCGGCGATCTTCTTCACCGTGGGCCACGCGACGCAGGCGAGCGGCACACAGGACATGGCGTCGATCCGCGGCCTGATTCAGCAGAGCCCGACCATCGGCTGGGGCCTCGCGCTGGGCACCCTCGCCATTCTCGGCATGCCGCCCTTCGGCGTGTTCACCAGCGAGTTCATGATCCTCACCACCGCCATGCGGCAGCACGCCTGGGCCACGCCGTTCCTGCTCCTCGCGCTCGGCGTCGCCTTCGCCGCCATCTTCGGCAAGGTGCAGCCCATGGTGTTCGGCGAAACCACCGCGCAACGCCTGACCCATCCGCCGGCGCTGGTGCCGGTGTTCGTGCACCTCGCGATCGTGCTGCTGCTCGGCCTCTACATCCCGCCCTACCTGGTCGACTGGTACCGGCAGGCGGCGGCGTTCATCGGATGACGCACCCCTTCGCCACGCTGGGTATCGAGGCGCAGCGTCTGCCGGGCGCGCTGCCAGCGTGGCACGCCCCCGTCGCGCCCGGCGCCCTGCGCGCGCTGGCCGAGAAGGCCAAGGCGCGCCAGGCGCGGCTGGTCGCCCTGTGGGCGAGCGACGAGACGCCGCGCGGCGCCGGCTACGGGCTGCACGTCGCGCTGGCGCTGCGCGAAGGGCTGCTCTGGATCGGCGTGCCGCTCGAGCGCGAGCATCCGCGCTATCCCGGGATCGCCGACTTGTTCCCGGCTGCCGCGCGCATGCAGCGCGCCGCCTACGACCTGGTGGGCGTCCACGCGCAGGATAGCCCGGACCATCGCAAGTGGCTGCGCCATGCCGCCTGGCCCGGCGGCCAGTTCCCGTTGCGCAAGGACTTCGATGCCGGCGCGCGCTTCGAAGCGAGCGAGGACCGCTATCCCTTTGTGCGCGTGGAAGGCGAGGGAGTGCACGAAATCCCGGTCGGCCCGGTGCACGCCGGCACCATCGAGCCCGGGCACTTCCGCTTCTCGATCGTGGGCGAGAAGATCCTCAAGCTCGAGGAGCGGCTCGGCTACAAGCACAAGGGCATCGAGAAGCGCTTCGAGGGCATGACGGCGCTCGACGCGGCGCGCCTCGCCGGGCGCGTGAGCGGGGACTCCACGGTCGCGTATGCCTGGGCCTATGCCATGGCGCTCGAGGCCTTGCTCGGCGTCGAGGTGCCTCCGCGCGCGGCGGCCTTGCGCGGGGTCGCGCTAGAACTCGAGCGCGTCGCGAACCACCTCGGCGACCTCGGCTACCTGGGCAACGATGTCGGGCTGTCCTTCGGTTTCTTCCAGTTCTGGCGACTCAAGGAGGACCTGCTGCGGCTGAACTGCGAGCTGTTCGGTCACCGCTACCTGATGGACTACGTCGTTCCAGGCGGCGTGGCCGGCGATCCCGGCGCCGCTGCCTGCGTTCGCCTAATCGACGCCCTCGCAGCGATCGAGCGCGAGATCGGCGAGCTGCGCACGATCTACGACGAGCACGCCGGCGCGCAGGACCGCTTCATCATGACCGGCCAGGTGACGCCCGAGCTCGCCGCCGCGCTCGACCTCACCGGTCTGGCCGGCCGGGCGAGCGGGCAGGAGCACGACCTGCGCGCGGCGCACCCCATTGCGCCTTACCGGGGTCTTGAAGTGCGCGTCTCGGGGCACATCCGCGGCGATGTGGCCGCCCGCGTCTCGGTGCGCTTCGAGGAGCTCGCCGAGTCGTTTCGTCTTATCCGCGCGCTCGCCGATGCGCTGCCGCCCGGCGAGCTGCGGCTCGCGCTAGAGCGCCCGGGCGCCGCGCGGCGCGGCTGCGGCTGGGTGGAAGGCTGGCGCGGCGAGGTCTTCATCGCACTCGAGACCGGCGCCGAAGGCGCCTTGCACCGCGTGCACGTGCACGACCCATCATGGCAGAACTGGCCGCTCCTCGAGCGCGCCGTGCTCGGCAACATCGTCCCGGACTTTCCGCTCATCAACAAGTCGTTCAACCTGTCCTACAGCGGGCACGACCTCTAAGCCATGTACAGGCTCCTGAAGCAGATCGCCAAGACCGGCATCGTCACCGAGCCGGCGCCGGAGGCCGACGAATCGCTGCGCCTCCTCGCGCAGCGCCTACAGGACGCGGTGCTCGGGCATTTCGGCCGCTCCCTCGCGGTGCGCCATGTGGATGCAGGGTCGTGCAACGGCTGCGAGCTAGAGATCCACGCCTGCAACAGCCCCCACTACAACCTGGAGCGACTCGGCATCCGCTTCGTGGCAAGCCCACGGCATGCCGACCTGCTGCTCGTGACCGGCCCGGTGTCGCGCCACATGGAGACGGCGCTGCGCCGCACCTACGAAGCGACGCCCGAGCCCAAGCTGGTGGTGGCGATCGGCGATTGCGGCTGCAGCGGCGGCATCTTCGGCGAGAGCTACGCCAGCCGCGGCGCGGTGTCGAACGTAATCCCGGTCGACGTGGCGGTGCCGGGCTGCCCGCCGGCGCCCGCAGCCATCATTCAGGGCATGCTGACGGCGGTGAGCAGCACTAGCGCCCGGCGCAGCTCTGGGGCATCGCGTTGACCGGGTAGCCCTTGCAGCTCCAGGTTACCCTGCCGGCCTGCAGGGTGGGCAGCAGGGCGATTTCGAGCGCGTTCTTCTCGTTCCAGCCGCGGATCGAGCCGTCGTCGCCGATGATCCATTTCATCTCGCCGTGCTTGGCGTCATTCCTCGGCGCGAGCTTCACGCCACGGCCGGCGCCGGCGAGCCCGCCCGATTTCTCCGCCGTGGCGGCGACCTGCTGCTTCGCCGGATCGGCGCCGCTCACCAGCGCCAGGGCGGCCTCCTTCAAGCCGGAGCCCTCCATCTGCGGTAGGACGACGGCCACGACGAGGAAGCCGATCAAGGCGAGACCCGCGAATAAGAGCAAGCCGATGCGCATCTTCTTCCCCCTTTTTCCTGCCCTTCCCCGCCTTTTTCCTGCTGCGGTTTTCGCGCGGCAGCTTAACATGGGCCTCGCTCTCGCGGCATGGTGACCCGGCAAATTCGTGTCAGTGGCATCGTCCAGGGCGTCGGCTTCCGCGCCACCATGCGCGAGCAGGCGCAGGCACTCGGCGTGACCGGCTGGGTGCGCAATCGCGCCGATGGAAGCGTCGAGGCCCTCGCGCACGGCCCGGCCGCCGCGGTCGAGGCGTTGATCGCCTGGGCTCGGCGCGGCCCGCCGGCGGCGCGCGTGTCGGATGTCCAGATAGCCGAGGCCGCCGCGCAAGGCGCGCACGCCGGCTTCGAGCTTCGCCCCTCCGCCTAAGCGCTTCTGCGGCGCTTCAGCGCGTTCACCACGGAAAACTCCCAGGGGCGGCAGGCCGCGAGCAGCGCGACGCTCGTCCGTCGCGCGCTCGGCGCGGAAGCGTCGGCCTCCGCGAACTCGTTGAAGTCGCGCGCCAGCCGCTCCAGCCGGCGCTTGAGCACCATGGCCGATTCGGTCGAGAGCACGCGGGACTCGAAGCGCAGCAGCTCGAGGGGCGCGTCGAAGCGCCCCTGCAGGAACTCCTGCATGACGCGTTGCCCGTAGACCTTCTTCACCGGCCCCGAAGCGCCAGTCGTTCTGCAGCAGCCAGAACACCGAGAGCAGCCGCTCGTCCTTCGCGAGCGCGCTCTCCTGCTCGAGGCTCAGCTCGCGCGCCTGCGCCTCGGCGCTGCGGCTCATGCGCGCCAACTCATCGAGCTCCAGATCGAGCACGGCGAGGATCTGCTCGATACGGCTGAGCGTGAAGGTGCCGCGCGAGAACATGCGCTTGACGCTCGCCTCGGAAAGTCGCAGCTCGCGCGCCAGCGCGCCGTAGGTCAGCCCGCGCGCGCGCAGGCTGCGCTTGAGCGCGTCGACGAAGCGGCGGCGCATGGCCATGCGCCGTACGGTATCAGATAACGCTACCTTTCAGAGCGGTATTGCATCGCGCAATGCGGCCGGCCGACAATCCGCGCCAACGAGGGAGGACCGCCATGGCCGAGCCGCTTTTCCGCCCGCTTTCCGCCGCCGAGCTTTGCGAGGCTATGCGCGGCGCACGCGCATTCGATGCGTCACGGCTTGACCGCATCCTGCGCGTCGACGAGGACCGGGGCCTGGTCGAGGTGCAGGCAAGCGTGACCTGGCGTAGCCTCGCCGAGCGCCTGCGCCCGGGCGATCCGCAGGCCGGCGCGGCTCGCACCACGCTACCCACCGTGGGAGAGAGCCTCGCCTGGAATGCCGCGGGCCCGGACGGCCGTCCGGCAGTGACCCATGTCGAGTCGATCACTCTCGTTACGCCGGAGGGTGAGCTGCGGCGCGTCAGCCGCGTTGCCAACGCGGAGTTGTTCGCGCTCGCGGTCGGCGGCCAAGGGCTATTTGGCGCGCCATATAGCGTCACGCTGCGCGTCGAGTCGCTCGCGCGCGCCGTCAGCGATAGCGCAGCGTCGCCGCCTGAGCGCATGCCGAGGGATGCCCTGCGCCTGCTCGTGCCGCCCGAGGCCTTGGCGGGATTCCTCACCGCGGCGCGCCAGCGTTGCGGCGAATGGCGCGTCGCCATCGAGGCCGAGGCGGTGCGCGCCACGCGTGCCGAGGCGGAAACGTTCCTGCGCTGGGCACGTCGCGATTATGCCGAGGTGACGCTGCAGCTGACCCGCCACGGCAACCTCGGGTCATCGCTCAAGGCGATGCAGGTGCGCCGGGAGCTGATCGATGCGGCGATTGCCGCCGGCGGCGCCTTCCACATTGCCTGCACACCCGAGGCGACGCGCGAGCAGACCGAAGCGTGCTATCCGCAGCTCCGATGCTTTCTCGCCGAAAAGCGCCGCTTCGACCGCCACGAGCGGCTGGTCAACGCATGGTATCGGCGGCAGCGTGCCCTACTCCTGACCCAGCCTGAAAGGCCTTCCTACAACGCGCCGTAGACGACCTGCACGTTCTCCGGCGTGAGCCAGGCACCGAGCTCGTCGAGCAGCCGGCTGTCGGGGCGCACGCGCCACGCGTCGCCCAGCGCGATCTGGCACAGCGCCTTGCCATTTTCGTAGAGCACGAGCACTTGGCACGCGCCCTGGCCCGCGTGCCGGTAGGGCGCCAGCACCTGCTGCAGGCGCTTCGCGTCAGCCTGCCCGTTCACCGCGATGCGCAGCCGCGCCGCGTAGCGCCCACGCAGCGAAGCGAGATCGAGCAGCTCATCGGCCGTGACCCGCAGGCCGCCGGAGAACTCGTCGCGCTGCACCTTGCCGGCGACGACGAGCAGTGCGTCTTCCTTCAGCTTGTCGCGGTGCTTCTCGAACAGCTCATTGAACACCGAGATCTCGACCTGCGCCGTGCCGTCGTCGAGCATCACCACCATCATGCGCCCGCGCCGCGTCATCTGGCTGCGCGCCGCGGCGACGACGCCGGCCATCCAGGTGCGCTGCTCGGAAGCCGCGAGCCGCGCAAGCGGCGTGCGGGGAAAGCCGGCCAGTTCGCGCTCGTAGACGGAGAAGAGGTGCCCCGAAAGGTAGAAGCCGAGCGCCGCCTTCTCCTCCAGCAGCGTCTGCCGCCGGTCCCAGGGCGCCGCCTCGACGTAGGCATGGGCCCCGCCGCGCGGCGCTTCGGCTTCGCCGAACAGGCTGTTTTGCGAAGCCTGCCGCTCCTCCTGCTCGGCCGCCTCCAGCGCGCGGCCCACCGAGGCGAGCAGCCGCGCGCGGTTCGCATCGACCGCGTCGAACGCGCCGGCGCGCGCCATCGCCTCGATCGCGCGGCGGTTGACGAGGCGCCGGTCGACGCGCCGGCAGAAATCGAAGAGGTCGCCGAACGGGCCGGCGCGGCGCGCCTCGAGGACCGACTGGATGGCGGACTCGCCGGTGCCACGGATCGCCCCGAGCCCGTAGAGGATGGTGGTCTTGTCCGCCGGCACGAACCGGTATTGGGACGTGTTCACGTCCGGCGGGCGGATCTTCAGCCCGTTGGCGAGCGCGTCCTCGTAGAACTGGCGCACCTTGTCGGTGTCGTCCATCACCGCCGACAGGTTGGCTGCCAGAAACGCGGCCGCGTGGTGCGCCTTCATGTAGGCGGTGTGATAGGCGAGCAGCGCGTACGCGGCGGCATGCGACTTGTTGAAGCCGTAGCCGGCGAACTTCTCCATCAGGTCGAAAAGCTGCGTCGCCTTGCCGCGCGGCAGGCCGTTCGCCTGCGCGCCGGCGACGAAGATGTCGCGCTGCTGCGCCATCTCCTCGGGCTTTTTCTTCCCCATCGCCCGGCGCAGCAGGTCGGCACCGCCCAGCGTGTACCCGCCGATCACCTGGGCGATCTGCATCACCTGCTCCTGGTAGACCATGATCCCGTAGGTCGGGCCCAGGATCGGTTGCAGCCGAGGATCGAGATAGTCGACGCGCTTTCCATGCTTGCCCTCGATGTACTCCGGGATCAGGTCCATCGGCCCGGGGCGGTACAGCGCCACCAGCGCGATGACGTCCTCGAAGCGGTCCGGCCGCGCCCGCTTGATGAG
>JAQSVY010000211.1 GCA_029266935.1 Burkholderiales bacterium | reverse complement strand
CCGTCGCGGATGGCGAAGAACAGGATGAACATCATCATCACGAAGCCGATCACCGTGCCGAGCGCGCCGACGAACGCCATCTTGCCTAGCGCCGCGAGCGAGCCGAGCACGGCGCGCGCGCCCTGCAGCGCATAGGCCTGCAACTGCGCGAACGAGAAGCCGGTCATTTCCTGCAGCCACACGATCGCCGGCCCGATCACCGGCACCTGGGCGAGGTCGGAGACGTCCTGGCCCTTGTGCTCGGCGGCGAAATCCTGGGCGTAGCGCAGCAGCTCGCCCACCTGCGCCACGAAGGCGGCGCCGAGCGCGGTGAGCGGCCCGATCAGCACGAGCAGCGTGGCGAGCGTGAGCAGGGCCGCGGACCACGTGGGCCGCCCGCGCAGGCGCTTCGACAGCCAGTTGTGCGTCGGGTGCAGCAGGAAGGCGATGAACAGCGCCCAGGCGATCGGCGCGAGGAAGGGCAGCAGGATGATGTAGAGCAGGTAGGCGAGCAGGAGCAGCGCGAGCAGCGCGAAGGTGCGCGAATAGAAGGTCTCGTCGCTCATCGGCCGGAGCCCTCGGGCGGCGTCGTCGCCGCCAGCGCCGGCAACGATACGATGAATTCGGCGCCCTTGCCTTCGCCCTCGCTGCTCGCCTGGATCGTGCCGCCGTGCAGCTCGACCAGCGTGCGGGCGAGCGACAGGCCGATGCCCAGGCCGCCGTGCGAGCGTGCCAGCGCGCCGGGCAGCTGCGCGAATTTCTCGAACACGCGGGGCAGCATCTCCGGCGCGATGCCGATGCCGTTGTCGCGCACCCGCACCACGGCGCGGTCGCCCTCGCGCCGCGCCGACACCCGGATGCGCCCGCCGTCGGGCGTGTATTTAGCGGCGTTGTTCACCAGGTTGGATAGCACCTGCGAGAGCCGCACCGGGTCGGCGAGCACGGGGATCGGCTCGACCGGCAGGTCGAGCTCGAGCTGGTGCGCCGCCGCCGACATGAACGGCCGGCTCGCATCGAGCGCCGCGTGCACCGCCCCGGCGAGGTCGACCGTCTCCTTGCGCAGCCGCACCTGCCCCTGGGTGATGCGCGACACCTCCATCAGGTCGTCGAGCAGGCGCACCAGGTGGTGCACCTGCCGCTCCATGATGCCGAGCGCCTGCCGCGCCGGCTCGCCGGCCGGCGGGGAGAGGCGCAGCAGCTGCAGGCCGCTGCGGATCGGCGCCAGCGGGTTCCTCAGCTCGTGCGCGAGCGTGGCGAGGAACTCATCCTTGCGCCGGTCGGCTTCGCGCAGCTCTTCCTCGACGCGCTTGAGCCGGCTGATGTCGAGGTTGATGCCAGCCCAGCAGCTCACCTCGCCGTGCTCGTCGCGCACCGGCACGCCGCGCGCGAGGATCGGGTGCCATTTACCGTCCACGCCGCGGAAGCGGTGCTCGATATCCCAGACGCCGCCGCCCTTGCGCACGCACTCCTTCCAGGCGGTGATCGTGCGCTCGGCGTCGTCCGGATGCAGCACCTCGCTCCAGCCGAATTTCGAGCACTGCTCCTGGCTGAGGCCGACCAGCGCGAGGAACGACTCGCTCGCGTAGATGTTGCGGCCGTCGCGATCGCAGATCCAGATGCCGTAGTCGATCGAGTCGCCGATGGCACGGTAGACACGCCGCTCCTCGAGCGCCGCCTGCTCGGCGCGCTTGCGGTCGGAGATGTCGCGGAAGTACACGCCGACGCCGCCGGTGCGCACCGGCGAGGCGCTGATCTCCAGCCAGCGGGCGTAGTGCGGGTAGTAGTACTCCATGCGCTCGCCCGAGCGCGTGCGCATGACGCGCTGGTACATGTGGTCGACGGGGTTGCCGACCGCATGGGGGAAGGCCTCGTGCCAGGTCTTGCCCAGGACGTCCTCGCGCCGCCGGCCGAGAAGGCGCTCGCCGGCGGCATTCATATAGGTCATGCGCCAATCGCCGTCATAGGCCACGAAGCCCTCCATCAGGCCTTCGAGGTAGTCGCTGGCGTTTTCCCGCTCGAGTGCGGTCATGGGCGCAGTGAGTTTGCCCGATCCGGGCCGGGACCGACGTCGGGAATTTCCCCACGCAGCGCCGCCGCGGCCGCGCGGAACGCCTCGGGGCGGGCCGAGCCGATGCGGACCACGCGCGCCGTGGCGAGGCCCGGGAAGTTGCGCACGGACGAGCGCCGGTACGCGGGGTCGTAGTGCTCGGCGAGCAACCGGGCGACGAACTCGCGCCATTGGCCGCGCTGCGCGAGCGCCTTCCAGGCGCCGATCTTCTGCTTGCCGTGCAGCGCGACGAGGCAGTCGAGCTGCGCTTCCAGCGCGGCGCGATCCCCGAGGAAGTGACGGTACTCCTCCAGCAGCAGCTCGACGCGCGTCTCGAGCGCCGCCTCGAGGGCGACGCAGGGCGAGGCGCGCATGCGCTGCATGAGCGCGTCGGGGATCTGCAGCTCGCCGATCTTCTTCGATTCGCCTTCGACAAAAACACTCTTTTGAAAATCAAACTGATTCATTTGTTGCAAGAGCCTGCTCTCGAACATCTTCTGCGAGGGCTGCGGCCGGCCGGGCAGGCCGCCGAGCACCGAGCCGCGGTGCGCGGCGAGCGCCTCGAGGTCGAGCACCTGGGCGCCGGATTCGCGCAGCGCCGCGAGGAAGCGGCTCTTGCCGCTCCCGGTCGGGCCATGAATGATTTCGAATTTCAATTGCTCTGGTATCTGCTGCAACTGCTGGACCACCCACCGGCGGTAGGCCTTGTAGCCGCCTTCGAGCGTATGCGCATCCCAGCCGACCTCGCGCAGAATGTGCGCCATGGCCCCGGAGCGCTTGCCGCCGCGCCAGCAGTAGACAAGGGGGCGCCAGGAGCGGTCCTTGTCCTTGAAAAGCTCCTCGATGTGGCGAGAGACGTTGCGGGAGACGAGCGAGGCACCGACCTTCTTCGCCTCGAAGGGCGAAACCTGCTTGTAGAGGGTGCCGACTTCGGCGCGCTCGGCGTCGCCGAGCACCGGCGCGGAGATGGCGCCGGGGATATGGTCCTCCGCGTACTCCGCCGGCGTGCGCGCGTCGATGACGGTGTCGAAGCGGGAGTACTCCCCCGCCTTCACAGCAGGCGTTGCAGCTCTTTCCATACGCGCTCGAGCATGAGCGGCTGCGCCGCCTCGTTGGGATGGATGCGGTCGGGCTGGAAGAGCTCGGGCTTTTCCGCGAAGTCCTCGAGCAGGAACGGCACCAGCGCCGCCTGGTGGCGCCGCGCCGCCTGGGCGAACGCCACCTCGAACTCTCGCGTGTAGTCCGGGCCGTAGTTCGGCGGCATCTTCATGCCGATCACGAGCACGCGCGCGCCGGCCGCCTGCGCCTGGCGGATCATCGCCGCGACGTTCTCCTGCATCTGCTTGAGCGGCAGGCCGCGCAGGCCGTCGTTGGCGCCGAGCTCGAGCACCACGATCGAAGGCTTGTGCCGCTCGAGCGCGCCCTGCAGGCGCGCGCGGCCGCCGGCCGTGGTCTCGCCGGAAATGCTCGCGTTGACGACGCTATAATCGGGACGCTCGCGCTTGAGGCGCTCGCCGAGCAGTGCCACCCAGCCGCGCGCCTGCGCGATGCCGTAGGCCGCGGACAAGCTGTCGCCATAGACCAGAATCGACTTTTGCGGCGCCCCGATGGCAGCCGTCGGGGCGACGCCAGCCACCAGGAACATGCATAACAGCAAGCTGTTGAGCGCGCGCGGCATCGGCAAGACGGTGAAAAGCGGGGATTCGGACCTCGTCATTCTGCGCGACATCGACCTCGAGGTC
>JAQSVY010000210.1 GCA_029266935.1 Burkholderiales bacterium | reverse complement strand
CGCACGCCTTCCACGGCGAGGATCCCGGTGACGTAGGCGCCGGCGCCGAAGAACGCCGCGTGGCCGAAGCTCACCATGCCGCCGTAGCCGAGCACCAGGTTCAGGCTCGCCGCCGCCATGGCGTAGATCAGCACCCGCGCGCCGAAGCCGATGTAGAAAGTCTGATCGAGCCCGCTCATCACCAGGGGGAATGCCACGGCGAGGCCCAAAGCGAAAAGAGCGGCTTTCATCCGCGCGCCGGGAAGAGGCCCTGCGGCCGGAAGAACAGCACGCCGGCCATCAGCACGTAGATCATGATCGAGCTCACCGCGGGCGCGAGGTTCGAGGCCACCATCGGCGGGAAGAGGCCGTAGAACACGATCGGCAGCAGCGCCCGACCCATGGTGTCGACGAGGCCGACGAGCAGCGCGCCGATGAAGGCGCCGCGGATCGAGCCGATGCCGCCGATGACGATCACCACGAAGGCGAGGATGAGGATGTTCTCGCCCATGCCCACCTGCACCGCGAGGATCGGCCCGAGCATGGCGCCGGCGAGGCCGCACAGCGCCGCGCCCATCGCGAACACGATGGTGAAGAGGCGCCGGATGTCGACCCCCATGGCCACCGCCATCTCGCGGTTGGATGCCCCCGCGCGCACCAGCATGCCGATCCTGGTCTTCGTGACGAGGAGATAGAGCATGAGCGCGACGGCTGCGCCGATGACGATGATGACCAAGCGGTAGGAGGCGTACTGGATGCCGCCGGGGAGCTCGACCGGCCCGGCGAGCCCGGCCGGCCCGTTCAGCATGATCGGCTGCGAGCCCCAGATCATGCGCACCACCTCGTTCGCGATGAGGATGATCGAGAAGGTGGCGAGCACCTGCGTCATGTGGTCGCGTTCGTACAGCCTTCTCAAAACGGCGATTTCCAGGGCCGCTCCGACCAGGGCGGTGGCGAGGAGCGCTAAGGGAAGCGCCGCCCAGAACGATCCGGTCGCCTGCGCGATGCTCGCCATCAGGTAGGCGCCGATCATGTACAGCGAGCCATGCGCGAGGTTGATCATGTCCATGATGCCGAACACGAGGGTCAGTCCCGCGGCGAGCAGGAACAGCATCAGCCCGAACTGGATGCCGTTCAGCGTCTGCTCGAGGAAAAGCGTTACGGTCATGCAAATAAAAAAGGGTGGGACGTCAGGCCCACCCTTTTCCAGTTCCCATTCCCGGATCTATTTCATCTTGCAGTCTTTGGCCCAGAAGTCGACGTGGCCGTTCAGCACCGTGCCGACGCGCTTGTTCACGATGCGGCCCTTGTCGTCCTTGACGATCTGGCGCACGTAGTAGTCCTGGATCGGCGTGCCGTTGGGCGCCGCCTTCCAGTCGCCGCGCGGGGTCTTTACCTGCGTCGGCGCGCGCATCAGCGCGGTGCGGAAGGCCTTCTCGTCCTCGACCTTGCCCTTGGCCCCCTTCACCGCGGCGTCGATGATCAGCGCCGTGGTGTAGCCCTGCTCGGCGAAGAGCGACGGCAGGCGCTTGTACTCCTTCTCGAACTCGGCGACGAACCTGCGGTTGGCGTCGTTATCGAGGTCGTAGGCCCAGTGCGACGTGTCGAACAGGCCGAGCATCGGCTCGCCGACCGCGGGGATGATGTCCTGATCGGAGACGAAGCCGGGCACGACCAGCTGGATTTCCTTCGACAGGCCCGAGGCGCCGAACTGCTTGAGGAAGTTGATGCCCATGCCGCCGGGGAGGAACGCGTACAGCGTGTCGGGCTTCGCGGCGCGGATCTGCGCCAACTCCGCCGAGTAGTCGAGCTGGTTCACCTTCGTGTACACCTCGTTGACGATTTTTCCCTTGTAGCCGCGCTTGAAGCCGGTGAGCGCGTCCTTGCCGGCGGGGTAGTTCGGCGCGATCAGGTAGGCATTCTTGTAGCCCTTCGAGGTGGCGAAATGCCCGGCGGCCTCGTGGTGGCCCTCGTTCGGCCACGACGCCGAGAAGAAGTACGGGCTGCAGCCTTCGCCCGAGATGCGCGTCGGCGTGGAGTTCGGTGCGACGTAGAAGATCTTCGACTGCTCGATCGCCGGCCAAACCGCCAGCATCACGTTCGAGAAGATGACGCCAGTCATCAGGTTGACGCGGTCGCGCTTGAGCAGGCGCTCGGCGAGCTGCTTGCCGACCTCGGGATTGAGCTGGTCATCGGCGAACACCACCTCCGTGGGCAGGCCGCCGAGCTTGCCGCCGGCGAGCTTCATCGCGAGGTTGAAGCCGTCGCGGACCTCGATGCCGATGCCGCCGCCGGGCCCCGACAAGGTCGACAGGAATCCGATCTTCAGCTCGTTCGCGGCCTGCGCGGATGTGACGAGCGCGCCTGCGGCCAGCGCGCCGATGATGGTCTTCACCATGGGTGCCTCCTCCTTGATTGATTCTACAATAGGATAATGCCCTTCCAGCCGCGGGATCCGAGCGCGCGACCGCTCTGCGGCACCCCCGATGCAGCGGCGGTGAAGCGCCGCGCGCTCGAGCTCGGCGCAGACCTCGCCGGCATCGCCTCGGCCGCCACGCTGAACGCGTTTCCCCCCGACCCGCGCTGGCCGCAGACCCCGGAGCGCATCTCCCCGTACGTGAAGAGCGTGGTGGTGCTGGTGCAGCGCATCCCCGCCGGCGCCTTCCGCGCGAAGACCAACGTGCCGGTGCAATACATGGACATGCTGGTGCTGCGCAAGATGGACAAGGTCGCCTACCGCCTGGCGAGCGAGCTCGAGCGCCTCGGGCATCCC
The DNA here is from genome assembly GCA_029266935.1 of Burkholderiales bacterium. Classification (GTDB taxonomy): domain Bacteria; phylum Pseudomonadota; class Gammaproteobacteria; order Burkholderiales; family SG8-39; genus SCGC-AG-212-J23. The sequence goes on along the minus strand of JAQSVY010000210.1, from coordinate 1,039 downwards.
GCCTTCGTCGTCGCGGCGCAGGAGACCGACTGGAGCTACAAGCGCGCTTCCTATGGCCGGCTCTCGACGCGCCACCTCGGCGTCGAAGCGGGGTTGGGAACCCTCGGGCTGGAAGTCAACATCCTCACACCCGAGTTCGGCCCGCGCGTGTACCTGACCGGCATTCTCACCGAGCTCGAGCTCGAGCCCGACCGGCGCATCACGGAGCAGGTTTGCATCGGCGAGTCCTGCAGCCGTTGCCTGCATGCGTGCCCGCCGAACGCGGTGCTGCACTGGGGAATCGACAAGCGCGGCTGCGCCACCGAGGCGCAGGAGTTCGGCTTCATGACCATGCTGCAGTTCATGGAGCGCGTGATCGACGCCCCGGCGGGGGAGCGTGCGGCGATGCTGAAGACACGCGATCTCTTCGGCTTCTGGCAGGGGTTGCTGCGCGTGGTCGGTTCCTTCGGCGACTGCCCGCGCTGCCTCGCCGTCTGCCCGGTAGGCAACGACTATCACCTGCACCTCGCCGAGCAGCAGAAGCACATCCCGGAAAAGACGCCCGAAAAAGTCTCCATTCAGCAGAAATTCAAGGACGATCGCAAGAGCGGCAGAGAGCTTCCGGGCCTGACGGCGTGGAACCGGCGCTGGGTCGGCGAAGAGGGTTACAAGGGAATCGTCGCCAGGCAGCTGCACGAATTCAAGAAGCGACAGAAGGTGAGCGATGGTTGATTTTCTGAAGCGGCCTTTGGCTGCAAAGGAAATCAAGGACAAGGCCTTGGCGCTCGGCGCCGACCTCGTCGGCATCGCCGACGGCGCGGCGATCGACGCCTCGCACATTACCGATCTCGACGCCGGCCGCGTCATCGTGCTCGCCAAGCGCCTGAATGAGGGCGTGGCGCGCATCCGGCGCTGGGACGACCGGCACAAGTACTACAACGACGAGCTCGCCCTCACCCATCTCGAGGAGACCTCGCTCGAGCTCGTCTACTGGCTCGAGGACTGCGGCTATCCGGCGCTCATCGTGCCGCCCACCCACGTCGACCCGGCCGGTTACCGC
>JAQSVY010000209.1 GCA_029266935.1 Burkholderiales bacterium | reverse complement strand
CATGGCGCAAGGCGTCTCCGAGCGGATGAGCTCGGCGCAGCAGCAGCTCAGCGAGAAGATCGGGTCGTTGCGCGAGGGCGCGAGCGGCAGCATCGAGTCGATGAAGGAACGCGCCGGCCACGTGGGCGAAACCGCTCGCCAGCAATGGCAGCGTGCGCGCGGCGGCGTCGACTACCTCGTAAACGAGCAGCCGCTCGCGCTCGGCGCGATCGGCCTCGCCATCGGCGCAGTGCTGGGCGGCCTCGCACCGCGTACGCGCAAGGAAGAGGAGATGATGGGCGAAGCGAGCCGCAACCTGATGGAGAAGACGAAGGAAGCGGCCGCACCGCATCTCGAGAAGGCCGCGGAAGCGGCGAAGCAGGCCGTCACGAGCATGCAGTCGCAATCGCAATCCCGCGGGCAGACGCAGCAGACGCCACATGCCGCCGTGAGTCCGACCGCAGCACAGGCGGCGCAGACGCGCAAGGAGCCGCAGTCGAGCGGCACGACAGCGGCGCCACCGGCAACGCCCACCGGCCCGCGGCCGCCGCGGCAAGGGACGTAATGGCCGCCGCGATCGACGCCCGCGGGCGCGAGGCGCGCGCCCCGCGCGAGATCCCCTCGCGCGGCTGGCGCGACATCGCGCTGCGGGTGAAGGAGCAGATCAGCAAGGACCGGCTGTCGATCATTGCCGCGGGCGTGGCCTTCTACGGCCTGCTCGCGGTGTTCCCGGGACTCGTGGCGCTGGTCGGCATCTACGGTCTGGTCGCCGACCCCGCATCGATAGACCAGCACGCGGCCGCACTGAGCTCGATCCTCCCGCCGCAGGCCGCCGAGGTGCTGATGACGCAGCTCCACGACCTCGCCTCCACCGACCGCACGGCGCTCGGCATCGGCGCGATCGGCGGCATCCTGCTCGCGCTGTGGAGCGCGTCCGCCGCAGTGCGCACGCTGATGGAAGCGCTCAACGTCGCCTACAACGAGGAGGAAAGCCGCGGCTTCGTCCGCTTCTACGGCACGGCGCTCGCCCTCACCTTCGGCGGCATCCTCGGCGTCATCGTCGCCATCGCCCTCGTCATCGCGCTGCCCGCGCTCATGAACGCGCTCGGCCTCAACTGGCTGGTCGACATCATCGTGCGCCTCGCGCGCTGGCCGATCCTCGCGCTCCTCGCCGCCGTCGCCTTCGCGATCGTCTACCGCTACGGTCCGAGCCGCCGGCCTGCGCGCTGGCGCTGGGTGAGCTGGGGCGCGGCCATCGCCGTGCTGATGTGGCTCGTCGGCTCGGCGCTCTTCTCGCTCTACGTCACGCGCTTCGGCAACTACAATGAGACCTACGGCGCCGCCGGCGCGGTGGTGATCCTGCTCATGTGGTTCCTGCTCTCCTCCTACGCCATCCTGATCGGCGCCGAGATCAACGCCGAGATGGAGCGGCAGACCAAGAAGGGACTACAGAAGGCATATGCCGCGGATACGGTAAGCGAGCCCAAATAAACTAAAATCGGCGCGTGGCAAAGCGCCGATCGTTTTTCCGCCGGTTCCTCTGGTACTCGTTCCTGCTCGTCCTGCTGGCGGCAGCGGGATGGACGGCGTACCTCGACTTTCGCGTGCGCAGCGAGTTCGAGGGGAGGCGCTTCGCTCTGCCGGCGAGGATCTACGCCCGGCCGCTCGAGCTGCACGCCGGCCTGAGGATGCCGAAGGAAGCGGTGGTGCAGGAGCTGCGCGATCTCGGCTACCACGACATGCCGCGCGAGGCGGAGTACGGCTGGTACGTGCGCACCAGCCAAGGCCTCGAGATCGCGACGCGGCCGTTCGTGTTCTGGGACGGCTTGCAGGCGCCGCGGCGCATCAAGGTCTCCTTCGACGGCGCCAGGCTGTCGGGCGTGACCGACAGCGAGGGGAAGAGCATCTCTCTCGCGCGCCTGGAGCCGTTGCCGATCGGCGGCATCTATCCGGCGGGCAACGAGGACCGCGTGCTGGTGCGCCTGTCGGAGGTGCCGCCGCATTTCGTGAAAGCGCTGATCGCGGTCGAGGACCGCAAGTTCTTCACCCACCACGGCTTCGACGTGCGCGGGCTCGCGCGCGCGGCGCTGTCGCTCTTCTCGGGCAAGCTGCAGGGCGGCAGCACGCTCACGCAGCAGCTGGTGAAGAACTTCTTCCTCACGCCCGAGCGCACCGTCTCGAGGAAAGGAACCGAGCTGGTGATGGCGGTGCTGCTGGAGGCGCACTACAGCAAGGAGGAGATCCTCGAGACCTACCTCAACGAGATCTACCTCGGCCAGGACCGCGACCGCGCCATCCACGGCCTCGGCCTCGCGTCGCAGTTCTATTTCAGCAAGGAAGTGCGCCACCTCACCATCGCCGAGTCGGCGTTGCTCGTGGGCATCATCAAGGGGCCCACGCACTACGATCCGCACCGCCACCCGGCACGCGCGCTGGAGCGGCGCAACCTCGTGCTGCGCGAGACGAAGGAAGAAGGCGCCATCACGCTCGAGCAGTACTCGGCGGCGCGCGCCACGAGCCTCGCGGTGAGTCCCAAGCCCTCGCTCGGCACCTCGCCCTACCCCGCCTTCGTGCAGCTCGTGCACCGGCAGCTGCGGCGCGACTACGACGAGAAGGACCTGCGCTCGGAGGGCTTGCGCATCTTCACCACGCTCGATCCGCGCGTGCAGCGCGCCGCCGAGCAGGCCCTGCAGAAGCGCCTCGCACAGTTCGACAAGGACAAGCGCTTCGGCCCGGCGGGGCTGGAAGGCGCGGTGGTCGTCACTGATCCGCAGAGCGGCGAGGTACAGGCGCTCGTCGGCGGGCGCGATCCGCGCTTTCGCGGCTACAACCGCGCGGTGGACGCGGTGCGCCCGGTCGGTTCCTTGTTGAAGCCAGCTATCTACCTCACGGCGCTCAGCGAGCCCGCACGTTACACCCTGCTCACGCCGCTCGACGACGGTCCTTTCGTATGGAAGAGCCGTGGCACGCCCGACTGGAAGCCGGCGAACTATGACAAGCAGTTCCACGGGCAGGTGCCGCTGCGCACCGCGCTCGCGCAATCCTACAACGTCGCGACGGCGCGCCTGGGCACCGAACTCGGCGTCGAGAAGGTGCTCGAGAACGTGCGGCGCCTCGGCGTCGAGCGGCCGATGCAACCCTATGCGTCGTCGCTGCTCGGCGCGGTCGAGTTCAGCCCGCTCGACGTCGCGCAGATGTACCAGACCATCGCCACCGGCGGCTTCCGCACGCCGCTGCGCTCGATCCGCGAGGTGACCACGCAGCAAGGCAGCCCGCTCAAGCGCTATGCGCTCGCCACCGAGCAGGCCTTCGCGCCAGAGCCCATGTACCTCCTCGCCGCGGCGATGCAGGGCGTGGTGAGCGAAGGCACCGGACAGGGGCTGAAGAACTGGCTGCCGCCCGAACTCGCCATCGCCGGCAAGACCGGCACCACGGACGAGCAGCGCGATGCCTGGTTCGCCGGCTTCAGCGGCGATCGCCTCGGCATCGTGTGGGTGGGCTACGACGACAACCGCACGGCGCGCCTGTCTGGTGCCGCGGCAGCGCTTCCGATTTGGGGCGAGATGATGGCCGCGCTCGATCCCGAGCCCCTCGCGCTGCCGAAGCCCGACGGCGTCGAGGTCGTCGCCATCGACCCGCAGACCGGGCTGCGCGGCAGCGGCTGCCCCGGCGCCTACGACCTGCCCTTCGTCGCCGGCTCCGCGCCCGAGGGCCGCGCGCCCTGCGCCGACGGCAAGACCGTGGAGAAGGTCAGGGGCTGGCTGGAAAGGATTTTCGGTAGATGAGATTCGCGGTCATCTTCCTCGTTGTGCTGGGAGGATGCGC
>JAQSVY010000208.1 GCA_029266935.1 Burkholderiales bacterium | reverse complement strand
GAAGCCGCATCGGCATCGCGCGTGCGCTGGCGGTGAAGCCCGACTTCCTGGTCTGCGACGAAGCGGTCGCCGCCCTCGACGTCTCCATCCAGGCGCAGATCCTCAACCTGTTCATGGACCTGCGCCGTGCGCTTGGCCTCACCTACCTCTTCATCAGCCACGACCTCGGCGTCGTCGAGCACCTCTCCGACCGCGTCGTGATCATGTACCTCGGCCGTGTTGTCGAATCGGCTCCTGCAGAAGAAATTTTCTATAACGCGAATCATCCCTACACCCAGGCGCTGCTGCGCCAGGTGCCGCGCCTCGAGACGCGCAAGACGAAGTTCCTGCCGATCGTCGGCGAGATCCCCTCGCCGCTCGCCCCGCCCCCGGGCTGCCATTTCCATCCGCGCTGCCCGCACGCCATGCCGGTGTGCAGGCAGGAACCGCCGGCATTGCGCGCGGTCGGCCACGGTCATCTTTCGGCCTGCCACCTGAACGATCGCTGACAAGGCGGGGAACGGAACTTGCAGCGGTCAGGGTTCTGCAGCCCTCACAGGAGGCACCGCATGAACCGCAAGTTCGCACTGATCGCCGCCCTGCCCTTCGTCCTGCTCGCGGCGTGTACGCGCATCATCGAGCGGCCGGCTCCATCCCCGTCGGTCGTGACCACCCCGGCGATCTCCGAGCGCACGGTCGAACGCGGCGCGCCCGCGGCCGCCGGCGCGAGCGCGCCCGCCTGCACCTGGGCGTCGCAAAGCTACAGCTCGGGCGCGATCTCCTGCCAGGAGGGCGCGCAGTATCGCTGCAACAACGGCAGCTGGGAGCGCACCGAGACGCGCTGCTAGCGGCTCACTCCGCCTCGTCGATCCAGGTCATCTGGATCGCCTCGAGGACCTTCTCGCCGCATCGCTTGGGGTCATCGTCGAACCCCGGCAGGGCCAGGACCCATTTGTAGAGGTCGACGAAGTTGATCGCCTCAGGGTCCTGGTCCGGATGCGCTTCCGCGAGCGCGATGGCGATCTCGCGCGTGTCGGTCCACTTCATTTCTTCGCCCCGCCCTCGCGCTCGTAGTTGATGGTGTACTTCGGCAGCTCGATGGCGAGGTCCTCGTCCGCGACCTTCGCCTGGCAGGAGAGGCGCGAGTTCGCTTCCAGCCCCCAGGCCTTGTCGAGCATATCTTCTTCCTTCTCCTCGGCGGGCTCGAGCGATCTGAAGCCCTTGCGCACGACGACGTGGCAGGTGGTGCAGGCGGCCTGCTTCTCGCAGGCGTGCTCGATCTCGATGTGGTTTTCGAGCAGCGCATCACAAATGGAAATGCCGCTGCGCGCCTCGATCTCCGCGCCCTGGGGGCACAGGACGTGCCCCGGCAGTACCTTGATCTTCGGCACCTAGAGGCTGCCGATCTTGCGCCCGGCGAGCGCGCGGCGCACGCCCTCGTCCATGCGGCGCTCGGCGAAGTCCTCGGTGGCGCGGTTGAGCGCGTCCACGGCGCGCTTGATCACCCGGTGGTCCGTGCCGGAAAGAAGGCCCTCCAATTCCGTAATGGACCTCTCGATAAGCGCTCTCTCCTCAGGTGACAGCAGCGAACTGTCGGCTTGAAGCGCAGACCGCGTGGCCTCGAGCAGCCGGCGGCCCTCGACGCGCTGCTCGGCGAGCGCGCGCGAATGCACGTCCTCTTTCGCGTGCTGGAAGGAGTCGCGCAGCATGCGCTCGATGTCGGCGTCGGCAAGTCCGTACGAAGGCTTGACGGTCACCGACGCTTCGACCCCGGTGGTCGTCTCTTTGGAACTGACCGATAACAGGCCGTCGGCATCGACCTGGAAGGTGACGCGAACGCGCGCGGCACCCGCGGCCATCGGCGGGATGCCCTTCAGCTCGAAGCGGGCGAGCGAGCGGCAGTCGGACACGAGCTCGCGCTCGCCCTGCACCACGTGGAAGCTCATCCCGGTCTGGCCGTCCTTGAACGTAGTGAATTCCTGGGCGCGCGCGGCAGGGATGGTGCTGTTGCGCGGGATGATCTTCTCGGTGAGGCCGCCCATGGTCTCGATGCCGAGCGAGAGCGGGATCACGTCGAGCAGCAGCCAGTCCTCGCCCTGGGGCTTGTTGCCGGCGAGCACGTTGGCCTGCATCGCCGCGCCGAGCGCCACCACCTTGTCGGGGTCGAGGTTGTTGAGCGGGTCGCACCGGAAGAACTCCGCTACGGCGCGCTGGATCTGCGGCATGCGCGTCGCACCACCGACCATCACCACGCCCTTCACCCCGTCGGGCGCGAGGCCGGCATCGCGCAGCGCCTTGCGCATCGGCCCGAGGGTCTTGTGCACCAGCGTCTGCGTGATCCGGCAGAAGGTCTCGGTATCGATGGCGACGTCGACGAACTCGCCGGTGGACAGCTTCGCGGTAATGGGCGCCTCGCCGTGGGCGGTGAGGTGCTCCTTGGCTTCCCTGGATTTCACCTGCAGCAAGCGCATGTCGCGCGGCGACAGCGGCGCGAGCTTCGACTGTTCCACCGCCCAGCAGAACACGCGCTGGTCGAAGTCGTCGCCGCCAAGCATGGAATCGCCGCTTGTGGCTACGACCTCAAAGACCCCTTTCGACAATCTCAGGATCGAGAGGTCGAAGGTGCCGCCGCCCAGGTCGTAGACCGCGTAGATTCCCTCGGCCGCATTGTCGAGGCCGTAGGCGATCGCCGCCGCCGTCGGCTCGTTCAGCAGCCTGAGGACATTGAGGCCCGCGATCCGCGCCGCGTCCTTGGTCGCCTGGCGCTGCGCGTCGTCGAAATATGCCGGGACGGTGATCACCGCGCCGCTGAGGCTCCCTCCCAGGGACAGCTCCGCACGCTCGCGCAGCACTTTGAGGATTTCGGAGGAAACCTCTACCGGGCTCTTCACGCCGGCGACGGTGCGGATCTGCAGCATGCCTGGGGCGTCGACGAAATCGTAGGGCGCGGCCTCCACGTGGGCGACGTCCCTGAGGCCGCGGCCCATGAAGCGCTTCACCGAAACGATGGTGTTCTTCGGGTCGTCGGCCTGGCGCGCCTGCGCCGGGTAGCCGATCTCGACCTTGCCGCCCGGCAGGTAGCGCACGATCGAGGGTAGCAGCGACCGGCCAAGCGCATCGGGCAGCACGGTGGCCGAACCGTTGCGCACCGTCGCCACCAGCGAGTTCGTGGTGCCGAGATCGATGCCGACCGCGAGCCGCTGCTCGTGAGGCGCCGGCGACTGGCCCGGCTCGGCGATCTGCAGCAGCGCCATGGCTAGTCGGTGGCCTCGTACGCGAGGTCGATCTCCTCGTCCAGCCTGTCGAGGAACATGAGCTTCCTGACCAACCCGGCCGCGGCCGCGTAGTCCCTGCTGACGTCGATCGCTTCGGCGATCTGCTTCTCCAGAACGGCTTCCTCCCGGCGAAGGTCGCTGCGCAGCCTGTCGAGCGACTGGGCATTCTTCTTTCCCGTCGCTTCTTCCAAGGCCTCGCGCAGCTCCATCTGCTGCATCAGAAACTCGGCGGGCATGGCGGTGTTGGTCTCGAAGGCGACGTCGACGCCGTGAGGCCGAAGAGTTCGAAGTGGTTGTGCATCGCTTGCAGCGACGCGTCACGCGCCCCCGCCCACGTATCCCGTGAGTCGGCTGGTCGCGCGAGCGTCGTGCAATCTAGACGTTAAAGCTCTCGCCGCAACCGCACTGGTCCTTGACGTTCGGGTTGCGAAACTTGAACCCCTCGTTCAGGCCCTCGCGCGTGTAGTCGAGCTCGGTGCCCTCGAGGTACGGCAGGCTCTTAGGGTCGATCACCACCTTGACGCCGTGGCAGTCGAACTGCAGGTCGTCCGGGTTGACAGCGTCGGCGAACTCGAGCTTGTAGGCCATGCCGGAGCAGCCCGAGGTGCGCACGCCCAGGCGCACTTCACCGGCGGGAGCGACAGCTCCTGCGCGATCTGCGTGTTCTTGATCGTCACCGCCTGGTCGAGCGTCTTGCCCTTCACCCACTCGGTGACGAGCGAACTCGAGGCGATGGCCGAGCCGCAGCCGTAGGTCTTGAAGCGCGCGTCCTCGATGCGGCCGTCGGGGCCGACCTTGATCTGCAGCTTCATGACATCGCCGCAGGCGGGCGCGCCGACCATGCCGGTGCCGATCGCCTCGTCGCCCTTCTCGAACGAGCCGACGTTGCGCGGGTTTTCGTAGTGATCCAGAACCTTGTCGCTGTATGCCATATGCGCTACCTCAATGTGCTGCCCATTGGACGGAATTCAAGTCGATCCCCTCTTGATGCATCTCCCACAGAGGTGAAAGCTCCCTTAACTTCGCCACCTTGCGCTTGATGAGATCCGCCGCGTAGTCCACCTCTTCCTGCGTGGTGAACCGCCCGAGCGTGAGGCGGATCGAGCTGTGCGCGAGCTCGTCCGAGCGACCGAGCGCCCTCAGGACGTACGAGGGCTCGAGCGAGGCAGAAGTGCATGCCGAGCCCGAGGACACGGCGATGTCCTTCACCGCCATGATCAGAGACTCGCCCTCGACGAAGTTGAACGAGACGTTCAGCGCCTCGCCGAAGCCGACGATCTGGTGCGTGGCGAGCGTGCCGGAGCGGAAGCCCCGCTCGTGGCCGCCGCCGTGGATCTGCGCCTCGATGCGCACGCGCGGTTTGCGTCGCACATAGAGCGCGCCGATGCCCTTGGGCCCGTACATCTTGTGCGCGGTGATGGTGAGCAGATCGGCCTTGAACTTCTGCATGTCGATCTCGACTCGCCCGGCACCCTGCACCGCGTCGCAGTGGAAAACGATGCCCTTGGCGCGGCAGATCTCGGCGATCTCCCACACCGGCTGGATGACGCCGATCTCGTTGTTCACCATCATGACGGAAGCGAGGATGGTGTCCGGCCGGATCGCGGCCCTGAATTTCTCCAGATCGACGATGCCGTTCTCTTCCACCTCCAGATACGTGGCCTCGAAGCCCTGGCGCTCGAGCTCGCGGAAGGTGTCGAGCACCGCCTTGTGCTCGGTCTTCTGCGTGATGAGGTGCTTGCCCTTGGTCTTGTAGAAGTGCGCCGCGCCCTTGATGGCCAGGTTGTTGCCCTCCGTCGCCCCCGAGGTCCAGACGATCTCCTTCGGGTCGGCGTTGATCAGTGCCGCGACGTGGCCGCGCGCCTCCTCGATCGCTTCCTCCGCCTTCCAACCGAACGCATGCGAGCGGCTCGCCGGATTGCCGAAGAACTCGGTGAGGTATGGGATCATCTTCTGCGCCACGCGCGGGTCGACCGGCGTGGTCGCGGAGTAGTCGAGGTAGATGGGCAGCTTCATAAGGCGACTTGCCTTTCCCGCGGTCTCATGCGGCTACCTTTTCCTTCTCCGGACGGAAGTCCTTGATGACGGCCACGGGCTTTCCGGTCGTATGCGCCACCAGGTCCGCGAGCGTCACCGACGAGAGGTAGTCGTACATCTTCTCGTTCAGCGTCGCCCAAAGGTCGTGCGTCATGCAACGCTTGTCATCGTGGCAGCCGCGCCAGGTTGTAGCCGCCGCCGGGGCCGCGCACGCTGGAAACCAGGCTCGCGCGCCGCAGCTTGCCGAACAGCTGCTCCAGGTAGGAGAGCGAGATGTGCTGCCGCTCGCTGATCGCCGCGAGCGTAACCGGGCCGCGGGTCTGCCGCAGCGCGAGATCCACCATCGCTGTCACTGCAAACCTGCCCTTGGTCGTAAGTTTCATCCGTTGCCCCTAATACCCGATCAATGTGCTCAAGTATACCTAAACCCGACTGATTCAGTCAACTTCTTACTTGACTGCCCTGAGGGGGTCCCTTTGCTGGGATTCGCGCTCCAGCCGGGCGAGCTTTTCGTTGAGCGCCGCAAGCGTGCGCTCGAGCTCGTCGGAATGCGCCACCAGGCTCTGGATGGCCTTGGCGTATGGGTCGTCCTGCTCGGCGACGACGGCATAGGCAGCGAAGCGCGCGTCCTTCTCCGCGTCCTTGCCCTCCACGATGCGACCGGGGATGCCGACCACGGTGGCGCCCGCGGGGACTTCCTTGACGACCACGGCGTTGGAGCCGATGCGGGCGCCCGCGCCGACGGCAAAGCCGCCGAGCACCTTCGCGCCGGCGCCCACCACGACACCATCGCCAAGCGTCGGATGGCGCTTCGTGCCACGGTAAAGCGAGGTGCCGCCAAGGGTTACACCCTGGTAGATCGTGCACCCGTCGCCGATTTCCGCGGTTTCGCCGATCACCACGCCCATGCCGTGATCGATGAACACGCAGGAGCCGATCTTCGCGCCGGGGTGGATCTCGATGCCGGTGAGCCAGCGCCCGACGTGCGAGGTCATGCGGCCGAACCAGCGCATGCCGTGCAGCCAGAACCAGCGCGCGAGCCGGTGGATGTAGATCGCATGCAGCCCCGGGTAGCAGGTGAGCACCTCCCACCAGGACCGGGCGGCCGGGTCCCGCTCGAGGATGCAGGC
>JAQSVY010000207.1 GCA_029266935.1 Burkholderiales bacterium | reverse complement strand
TCCGAGGCGATCATGCGCATCACCGACATGTTCCTCGCGGTGCCGCAGCTCATCCTGGCGCTGGCGCTGGCGCAGCTGATGACGCCGAGCCTCGAGAGCGCCATGCTGGCGCTGACGCTGACCTATTGGCCGTTCTTCACCCGCATCGTCTATGCCGAGACGCGGCGGCTCAAGGCATCGCTCTTCGTCGACGCCTTGCAGTGCATCGGCGCGAGCAGCCCGCGCATTCTGTTCCTTCATATCCTGCCGAACTGCATCTCACCGATCATCGTCCGGGCCACCATCGGCATGGGCTTCACGATCCTCGTCGCCGCGGTGCTCGGCTTCCTGGGCATGGGCGCGACGCCGCCCGATCCCGACTGGGGCCTCGCGATCTCGGAAAGCCGGCAGTACCTGCCGGACGCGTGGTGGTTCTCAACCTTTCCGGGCCTTGCGATCTTCCTCACGGTGCTCGGCTTCAACCTTCTCGGGGACGGCTTGCGCGACATCGTCGACCCGCGCCTGAGGCGCTCGCGGTGAGCCTGGTCCTCGATGTCCGGAACCTGCGCCTGGCGGTAAAGACCGACGAGGGCCGGGCGCAGATCCTCGATCGGGTCGAGCTCGCCTTGCCGCGCGGGCGCATCCTCGGCCTCGTCGGGGAGTCGGGCTGCGGGAAATCAACGCTCGTGCGCGCGGTGCTCGGCATCCTGCCGAAGAACACTGCCATCGAGAGCGGCGAGATCCTCTTTGAAGGCGAGGACCTGCTCCGCTTGTCCGAGCGCGAGCTCGCCCGCCGGGTCCGCGGCAGCCGCATCGGGTTCATTCCGCAGGACCCGTATCTCGCGCTCAATCCCGTCTTCAAGATTGGGGCGCAGCTCTTGCCCGTGATGCGCTGGCACGCCCCGGCTCCCGCAGACGGGCCACGTTCCGGCGCGGCGCTGCTGCGCGCCCACCGGAGCCGTCTGGTCGAGATCCTGCGCCGGGTGCAGATCCCCGAGCCGGAGGCGGTCCTCGAGCGGTATCCGCACCAGTTCTCCGGCGGTCAACGCCAGCGCCTGATGATCGCCGGCGCGCTCGCCTGCTCGCCTCGCCTCATCATCGCCGACGAGCCCACGACGGCCCTCGACGTCACGACGCAGCTGCAGATCTTGAAGCTGCTGAAATCCCTCGCGACCGAGTTCGACGTCTCCATGCTGTTCGTTACCCACGACTTCGGCGTGGTGGCGCAGCTCTGCGACGAAATCACCGTGATGTATGCTGGCCAAACCGTCGAGAGCGGACCGACAGCGACCGTGCTGGGGAGCCCGCAGCACCCCTATACGGAGGCGCTCCTCGCCTGCCACCCCGACCGGGCGAGGGAGCTTGCCGGCATTCCCGGCGCCGTGCCGTCGCCCCTCGATCCGCCGCCGGGCTGCCGATTCTGGCCGCGCTGCCCTCACGCGATCGAGTACTGCCGTAGGCGGCCCGCCCGTTTCTCCGAGGGGAGACGCGGCCAGCTCGTCAACTGCCGGCTCGCTGATCCTCTCCCGGACGCCGCGGCGTGAGCGCGCAGCCGATCCTCGAGGCGCGCGACGTCGTCGTGCTGCTCGGTGGCGAGAAGCGCTGGCTGCGCCGCGAAGTGCCGCCGGTGCGGGCGGTCGGCGGTGTGTCCTTGTCGCTGCGCGCCGGCGAGACCCTTGGCCTCGTCGGCGAATCCGGCTGCGGCAAGACCACCTTCGGCCGCACCCTCCTCGGCATTCAGCGCGAGACCGGCGGCGAGATCCGGCTCGACGGCAACCGCGTGAGCGGCGTGCGCCCCGGCGATGCCCGGGCGTTGCGCAAGGCCGTCCAATACGTGCACCAGGACGCGGGCGCCGCTCTCGATCCCTGGTGGAGTATCGGCCGCATCCTCGAGGAGGGGCTCGTCATCCACGGCGTCGGCGACCCCGGCGCGCGCAGGGAAAGGATCGACCGCATCCTGTTCGCCGTCGGCCTCGATGCATCGTTCAAGCCGCGCTATGCGCACGAGCTGTCCGGCGGCCAGCTGCGCCGGGTGGCGCTCGCGCGCATTCTGGTGCTCGAGCCGCGCATCGTGATCCTCGACGAGCCGACCTCCGGGCTCGACCTTTCGGTGCAGGCGACGGTCCTGAACCTGCTCGCCGAGCTCAAGGAGCGCCTCGGCCTCACTTACCTGTTCATCTCGCACGACCTCTCGGTCGTGGCGCGCATGTGCGACCGGCTGGCGATCATGTACCTCGGCCGCATCGTCGAGCTTGCGCCCGCCAAGTCCGTCTTCGCGGCGCCGAAGCATCCCTATACTCGAGCGCTCCTCGCGGCGGCGCCGCGGCTCGAGCGCGAGGCCGAGATCGGCGGCAGCATCGTCGAGGGCGAGCCGCCGAACCCACGCAACCTACCCTCCGGCTGCGCCTTCCGGACCCGCTGCCCCTACGCCGCTCCGCCATGCGCCCAGGTGGTGCCTGAGCTCTCTCCCGCCGGCGAGGCGCACGAGGTCGCCTGCCTGCGCTGGCGCGAGATCGAAGGCGGTGCAAGCCGTGGTCCGGCGGGCGCGGCGGCGGAGGTTCCGGCATGAAGGCGGCCTTCTACACCAAATACGGCGCGGCCCGCGATGTGCTGACGATCGGCGAACTCCCCGATCCGCAGCCCGGAGCGGGCGCGGTGCGGGTCCGGGTGCGCTTCTCGGGCATCAACCCTTCGGACTGCAACCGGCGCCTCGGGATCCGCGACCGCCCGGGCTATCCGCTCATCATCCCGCACAGCGACGGTGCGGGCGAGATCGACGCCGTCGGCGAGGGCGTGAGCCGGAGCCGCATCGGCGAGAAGGTCTGGATCTGGAACGCCCAACGCGGACGGCCCTTCGGCACGGCCGCTGAATACGTCGCGCTGCCCTCGCGGCAGGCGGTGAGGCTGCCGGACGGCGCGACGCTCGAGGACGGCGCCTGCTTCGGCGTGCCGGCGATGACCGCCTATTATTCGCTGTTCGACGACGGCGCGCTCGAAGGCAAGGACGTGCTCGTCACCGGCGGTGCCGGCGCCGTCGGCTTCTACGCGGTGCAGTTCGCCCGACTCGCCGGCGCGCGCACGCTCGTCGCGACGGTCAGCAGCGACGAGAAGGCGCGCATGGCCGAGAAGGCCGGCGCGCCGGTCGTCGTCAACTACAAGATCGAGGATGTCGCCCGCCGCATCATGGAGGCGACGGACGGGCGCGGCATTGACCATATCTCGGAGGTCGATTTCGGCGGCAACCTTAAGACCACCCTCGCCGTCATGAAGGTCGGCTGCGCCATCGGCGCCTACGCGTCGAAGGGAGCGCCGGAGCCGGCGCTGCCGTTCTATCCCCTTTTGTTCAGCAACGTGGTCGTGCGCTTCATCCAGTGCTACGCCATGCCGGACGACGTGCGCCTGCCGGCGCATCGCGACCTGACCCGGTGGTGCGAGGACGGAAAGCTCGAGCACCCGCCCGCCAGGATACTGCCGCTTGCCAATGTCGCCGAGGCTCACGAGCTCGTCGAAGAGGGCAAGGTCATCGGCAAGGTGATGCTTCGCGTCTAGTCCCGCGCGACTCCGGGCCGAGGGGGCGCAGCCTCACCCCCGAGCGAAGGCGGCGGTACGGGTAGCGCGCCGGGTCGGCGAGATAGCCGCCCGGCGCGACCACAACGATGACCTTCTCCGCGATGGGCTCGAACTCCGCGCGGAAATGGCAGGTGCTCTTGAGCACGAGGATCTTCTGCTCCCGGGGCTCGACGCCAAGATGCCGGAACGGCGCTTGATCGAGCGCCTGCATGCGCGTCGAGGTCACCGCGACCGAGACGCCGCCGATGCGCAGGAGGGCCATGGGGCCGAGATCGATGTCGCGCCCGCCAGAGAC
>JAQSVY010000206.1 GCA_029266935.1 Burkholderiales bacterium | reverse complement strand
GGCCCCATGATGCCGTCGGGCTTGCCGACGTCATGCCCGGCTTGCGAGAGCTTCTGCTGCGCCTGCTTCACGATGTCGGAGCCCTGCGCCTGCTTCTGCGCGGCCTGGCCCGAAGTCGATCCGCTCGCCGCGCTGGACGAGGACGGCTGGCTCGCCGATTGCCCGCTGCTCGAGCTCGAGCCTTGCGCGCTCGGCGACTGCTGCGCGCTCTGGCCCTGGCTGCTCTGCGACTGCTTCTGCTTCTGCTCGTCGCCCGCGGCGATGACGCCCAGCGAGAACAGCGCCGCACTGGTTGCAGCAACGATGGTACGAATTTTCATGCCTGCACTCCTTTCCGGAAAGTTTGAGGGGGTTCTTGTTCCGAAGAAAGGAGCAGGATATGCGCCCGCTACGACCTTTCTTACAGCGTGGGATTGTCGCTGGCGAGGCCGAGCGCGACGCGGCCGTACGTCGTCCCGGCGATGTCGGTATTGAAGGAGAAATGCTGCTTGACCGCATGCGCATCGCGGAACGCGCGCGCCGCATGCCCGGACTCGTAGAGGCCGCCCGCGCCGGCGAGGCCGAACATCACGTCGATCGCGCGCACCGCCCAGTCCACGGTCCACGCTCCTTCGAGGCGGTAGCGCGCCTTGGTTTTCCCGTCCGGCACTTCACCCCGGGCAATTTTTTCTTCCGCCTCGCTGCAATTGGCGAGCTGCACCAGGCGCGAGGCGCGCGCATAGGCCGTCGCCTCGCCCAGCCGGATCTGCGTACTCTGGATATCGGCAATGCGCGCGCCGGTCATCCTGCCCATCTTCTCCTTCGTCTGGGAAGCGAACTCCTCGATCATCCCTTCCGCGATGCCCAGCGCCACCCCGGAGAGCATGTAGGGAAAGAGCGCGAACACCGGCATCCGGTAGAGCACCCCCGGGTTGAGCTGGCTGCCGGGTGTCGGGCCGCCCTTGGTGTCGGCGACGGAGAGCGTCATGTGCTCGGGGACGAACTGCTCGTTCGCCTCGACGTCCTTGCTGCCGGTGCCCCGCAGCCCGCCCGCGAACCAGTTGTCGATCACTCTGTACTGCGAGCGGTGCAGCAGGAACACGCGCTGCTCCGCCGGCGCGTTGTCGTCCAGGCGCGCCAGTCCCGCGAGCATGTTCCATTCGCTCGGGTCGACGCCGCTCGAGAAGGGCCAGCGCCCCGAGAGGACGTAGCCGTCCTTCACTTTTCGCGCCCTGCCCGCGGGAAAGACGAACGACGAGGCGATCAGCGTGTCGCGCGAGGCTCCCCAGATCTCCTCCTGCGCGCGCGGCGGGAACATGCCGAGCATCATGTGGTGCGCGGCAAAGTTGACCCAGTTCCAGGCGCTCGAGGCGCACGAGCGCGCCAACAGCGCGGCGAACTCGACCACGGCGGCGAACTCGAGCTCCGCCCCGCCCAGGCGCCTGGGCTGGTGGATGCGGAAGAGCTGCGCGGCGTGGAAGTCGCGCAGCGTCTCGTCGGGCATGCGGCGCAATTCCTCGCAGCGCGCCGCGCGCTCCTTCAGGACGGGCAGCAGCGCCCTAGCGCGTTCCCGAAGCTCTTTGTGTTCCGGAATACCAGTCAAGTATCTCTTCCCCTTTCCACATCAGCACGCCGGGCCGCTGCCGGATGTACTCATAGAACCGCTCGAGGTAGGCGATGCGATGCGGTACCCCGGTGATGTACGGGTGCACGCTGATCGCCATGACGCGCGCGCTGCTCTCCCCCTCGGCGTAGAGCCGGTCGAACTGGTCGATGCCGCGCCGCAGCCACTCCGAGGACGGGTGATTCTGCAGCACCATCATCGCGATATCGTTCATCTCCACCGTGTACGGGATCGATACCACCGGCCGCGTGGCGGTCTGAATGACGCAAGGCTGGTCGTCCAGCACCCAGTCGGCCACGTACTCGATGCCCGCCTCGGCGAGCCAGTCGATGGTGTCGTAAGTCTCGGTGAGACCCGGACTCTCCCAGCCGCGCGGGGCTTTGCCGGTGAAGTCGCGGATGGCGGCGATCGTTTCCCGGATCGCTTTTCTCTGGTCTTCGACATGGTGCATCGGGCGCTGCACGTAGCCGTGGCCCATGAACTCCCAGCCCGCCTCGAGCGCCGCTTTCGCCACGCGTGGATAGCTCTTGCACACCGAGCCGTTGATCGCCAGGGTCGCCTTGACGCTGTAATTCTTCAGCACTTCGACGAAGCGCCAGAAGCCGACGCGCATCCCGTACTCGTGCCAGGCCCAGTTCGGCAGGTCGGGAAGGAGGGGCTGACCGTGCGGCGGAGGCAGGACGGTGCGCGGCATCGGCCGCTCGATCGACCATTCCTCGACGTTGACGATGGTCCAAACCGCGAGGCGCGCGCCGCCCGGCAGCTCGAGGCGCGGGCGGTCGACGATCGCGGAATACGGGACGCGCTCGCGCGGCAATTTCATAAGCAAATATTAATGCAGTGTCGGGCAGCAGCCACATTGCGGGCATGCGGCCCATTCCTTAAATTGGCATCATGGTCAGACACCATCCGCCCATGCCCATCCGCAAGCCCAACTATCAGGGCCCCTTCGGCAACACCCTGCTGCACGGCGCCGTCGTCAGCGGCGACGCGCGTGAGGTGAGGCGGCTGCTCGACGCCGGCGCCGATCCGAAGATCCGCAACCGCGACGGCCGCACGCCCCTCCAGGCGGCGCTGATACTGCACCGGCGGAAGATCTACGCCATGCTCAGCGCCGCCGCTTCCCGAGTACGCCGGATTCGGCGATAGCCGCAGGGATCTCGGCGAAGTTCATCGGCGCCATGACGTGCGCGCCGGCGACGCCGGAAATCTCGACGAGGCCGCGCAGCACCTCCACGCAGATCTGCCTGCCCTCGCGCTTCGGATCGGCCGCCTTGTCGAGCCGCTCGATGGTCTCGTCGGGGATGCGGGTGCCGTAGAGCTTCTCGCGCATCCAGCGCGCCGAGCGCGCCGAGGGAATCGGCGCCACGCCGATGAGCATCGGCACCTTGATGCCGCATTCGAGCAGGCGCGCAGCGTAGCGGCGCACCACGCCGAGGTCCATGCAGAACTGGGTCTGCACGAAGTCCGCGCCCGCCGCGACTTTCGCCGCAAGCCCTTTCGGCTCCCATCCCGGCTCCGGGTCGACCGGCATGTCGGCGGCGCCGATCACGACGTTGAATCTCCCTTCGATTGCAGTGCCCGAAGGGAGTTTTCCGTCCCTGCGCATGCCGTGCGCCATGGCGATGAGGCCGCGGCTGTCGACGTCGAACACCGGCTTCGCCTCCGGCTGGTCGCCGGCCTTGGGATCATCGCCCGCGAGCACGAGGATGTTGTGGATGCCCAGCGCCGCCGCGCCGAGGAGATCGCCCTGCAGCGCAAGGCGGTTGCGGTCGCGGCAGGTCATCTGGAAGATCGGCTCGATGCCGCTTTGCACGAGGAAGTGCGCGGCGGCAAGGCTGGAGAGGTGCACTTTCGCGCCGGCGCCGTCGGTCACGTTCACCGCGGCGGCGAGGCCCTTGAGCGGCAGCGCGCGGCGCAGGAATTCCGCCGGATCGGTGGACACCGGCGGTGTGATCTCCGCGGTGACGACGAATTCGCCGCCGCGCAGCCTGGAATGGAGTTCGCTCGCCGCGCGGCGCTCGGACGTCATGGAGCCGCGCATCTTATCATCGCGCCATGCCCGAGCTTCCGGACCTTTCCGTCTATCTCGAGAGCCTGCAGAGCCGCATCGCCGGCCGCAATCTGCTCGCCATCCGGCTCGCCAATCCCTTCCTGCTGCGCACCGCCGTGCCGCCGATCGCCGCTGCCGAAGGAAGGAAGGTCATCGCGCTGCGCCGCCTGGGCAAGCGCATCGTCATCGC
>JAQSVY010000205.1 GCA_029266935.1 Burkholderiales bacterium | reverse complement strand
AGGCGGCCCGAGCTGCGCCATTGCTGCACCACGCTCTCGACCGCGCGCGCGAGGTCGAGCGGCTCGCGCGAGAGGCTGATCTTGCCGCGCGTCACGCGGCTCACGTCGAGCAGGTCTTCGACCAGGCGCGTCATGTGCTGCACCTGGCGGCCGACGATGTCGGTGGCGCGGATCGCGGTCTCGTCCTTCGGGGCGAGCAGGCGCAGCAGGTGCGCCGCGCCCGCCAGCGCGCCGAGCGGGTTGCGCAGCTCGTGGCTGAGCATGGCGAGGAACTCGTCCTTGGCGCGGTCGGCGTTGCGCAGCGCGTGCTCGCGGGTGCGTGCCGTGTTGGCGGCATCGACCAGTACCCGCCCGACCTCGCGGATTTCCGCCACGCCGCCCGGATTGGGCAGCTCGGCCTGCCGCCCGGCCGCCATCGCCTTCGCCACCGAGGCGAGCGCGCTGATCGGCGCGACGATGCGATGGCCCAGGCCGGCGGCGAGGAGCAGCGCGGCGAGAAGGGCGATGACCACGCCGACGCTGGTGGTCCACGCGGCCTTGCCCAGGCCCGCGTCCACTGCGGCTGCCGGCATGCTCATCGCCACCGTCCAGCCGCTGAACCCGGAGCGGTTGAAGGCCGTATAGAGCGCGGCCGCCTCCTCGGACGGGTCGTGGAACCAGCCCTCGGCGGGGCCTGCGAGGGCGGCGCGCAGCGTTTCCGGGGCAGGCTGCCCGAGCGCCGTTTCCGGCGCATTGGTCTGTGCCACGATGCGCCGCTCGTGGTCGACGACGACGCCAACCCAGTCCGGCGGCAGCCGCTGCGCCTCGAGCAGCGCGCCGATCTTGCGCGGGTCGATGGCGGCGGTGAGCACGTACCGGGTCGCGCCGTAGCGCACCACGGGCACGTGCGCGCCGAACTCCCAGCGCTCACTCACCGCGTCGCGCCTGAGCGGCCGCACCGCCGGCTTGCCGGTGCGCAGCACCTGCGTGAAGCTCTCGAGGCCGGCAGGCGCCGGCAGCTTGTCGCCGAACTCGTCCGGTACCCGCAGCAGCAGCTTGCCCTGCGGGGTGGCGAGGCTCATGCTGGTCCAGCCCGGCTGCGTCGGTAGCACGCGCATCGCGTCGCGGTGGAACTCGCGCAGCTCGCCCTCGTCGAGGTGGCGTGAGGCGGCGAGCGCCTGCAGCGTAGTCATGGAGTTGCCGAGCTCGCCGTCGATGGCGGTCAGAACGGCGAGGGTGCGCTCCTTGGCGCCGCGCTCGAACAGCGCGCGCTCGCGCTCGGCGAGCAGGCCGAGCGCGATGAGCGCGAAGACCACCATGGGAAGGAGCGTCCCGAGGGTCAGGACGAGGAGGTGCGAGCGCAGTTTCATCGGCCTCACCGGCGATGTCCTTTCTTCTGCCCCCTGCTCGCGGAATTGTATAAGATCGGATGCGAAAAGGAGGAGATTCCCATGAAAGTGGAGCTCTGCATCGCCGCCGCGGCGGTCGGCCTCGCGCTGCCCGCCGCCGCCGAAGACATCAAGCTGCGCATCGCCTCGGGCCACCCGACGGCCAACACCTACGTCAACCTGATGAACACCTTCTTCGTGCCGGAGGTGACCAAGCGCGTCGCCGCGCGCACCAAGCACAAGGTCGAGTTCGTCGAGGGCTACGCGGGATCGATCGTCAAGGTCGCCGACACGCTTGAAGGCGTGCAGTCCGGGATCATCGACATCGGCGGCTACTGCTTCTGCTTCGAGCCGTCCAACCTGCCGATGCACGCGTTCCAGATCATGCTGCCCTTCGGCACCATGAGCCCGGTGAAGAGCGTGACGCTGGCGCGGCGCGTGTACGACCAGGTGCCCTACATGTCCAAGGTGTTCGAGGACAAGTTCAACCAGCGGCTGCTCGGCCTCATCGCCGACAACGGCTACAACCTCGGCACCAACTTCGAATGGAAGGAGGTCAAGGACCTGAAGGGCCGCAAGCTCGCGGGCGCCGGACTGAACCTGAAGTGGCTGGAGTTCGCCGGCGCGGTGCCGGTGCAGTCCTCGCTCCCGGACGCCTACACCTCGATGAAGACCGGCGTGTACGACGGCTGGATCATGTTCCCCTCCGGCTACGTCAACTTCAAGCTGTTCGAAGTCGGCAAGTACTACACCGAGATCGGCTTCGGCGCGATCACCTGGCACGGCCTCACCATCAACAAGAACCGCTGGAACCGCCTGCCGAAGGACGTGCAGCAGATCCTCGCCGAAGTCGGGCGCGAGTACGAAACGCTCACCGGCACGGTGAACGAGGAGAACTACCCGAAGCAGCTCGAGCAGCTGAAGAAGGTCGGCGCCGACGTGCGCCAGCTCCCCGACGCGGTGCGCGTGGAATGGGCGAGCTCGCTCAAGGGCTGGCCGCAGGAGAAGGCGACCGAGCTCGACAAGGCCGGCATGCCGGGCACGCAGGTGCTCAAGGCGGCGCTCGCCGAAGCGGAGAAGCTGGGCCACAAGTGGCCGGTGCGATACCAAGTTAAATAATCTTGCTCGACCGCTGGAGTGACCTGACGGCGAAGGCCTTGCTGGCCTTTGCCGCGACGCTCGCTTTCCTCCTCAGCTTCCTCGTCGTCGCGGATGTCGTCGGCCGCACCGTCTTCTCGTCGCCCGTGAAGGGCACACCGGAGATGGTGTCGATGTCGATCGTCATCATCTGCTTCCTGCAGGCGAGCTACGCCATCCGCAGCGGCGGCATGCTGCACGTCGACGTCTTCTCGGCGCTGCTGCCGGCGCGCGGCCGCGAGGCGCTCGCCGCCTTCGGCTGCCTGCTCGGCTTCGCCTTCTTCGCCGTGATCGTCTACGGCGGCATCGACCCGTTCGCGCACGCCTGGAGCTCCGACGAGTACGAGGGCGAGGGCGCGCTGCGCATTCCCACCTGGCCGGCGCGCTTCATCGTGCTGCTGGGCTCGGGCCTCGCGGCGGCGGACTATGCGCTTCTATTCCTTTCCCATCTGAATTCTGCTTCGAAGGGCAAGGCCTAGATGTTCGGCACCGGGGAAATGCTGATCCTGGTGACGGTGCTGCTCGGCCTGGTGTTCGCGGGCGTGCACATCGCGGTGGCGCTCGGGGCGGCGTCGATGCTGGGCATCTACCTGATGACCGGCGACTTCCAGGTGGTGGCGGGCTTTATCGGCAGCACCGCCTACGAGGCGGTGCGCGACTACATCTTCGCGGTGATCCCGCTGTTCATGCTGATGGGCGAGTTCCTCGCCAAATGCGGCGCCGCGGGCGACCTCTTCTCGCTTTTCAACCGGCTCACGCGCATCGTGCCGGGTCGCCTCGCCATCGCCACCGTGATCTCCAATGCGGTGTTCGCCTTCGTCACCGGGGTGAGCATCGCGGCGGCGGCGGCCTTCTCGCGCATCGCCTACCCGGAGATGAAGCGCCAGGGCTACCAGGATCGCTTCGCGCTGGGGTGCATCGCCGGCAGCGCGGTACTCGGCATGCTCATTCCGCCGAGCGTGCTGATGATCGTGTGGGCGATCCTCACCGAGATGTCGATCGGCGACCTCTTCCTCGCCGGGGTGCTGCCCGGGCTGCTGCTCACCGCCTTCTACATTCTCTACATCATCGGCGCGGCGGCGCTGAAGCCGGAGCTCGTGGGCGAGGGTGCCGACAAGAAGCTGGTCGTGGAAAGCCAGAGCCTGCTGCGCTCGATCGTCGGCACCCTGCTCGTGGTGGCGCTCGTCGCCGGCACGCTCGGCGGCATCTGGTTCGGCGCGTTCACGCCGACCGAGGGCGCGGGCGTCGGCGCCGCGGCGGCGCTGCTGCTCGCCATCGGCAAGGGGCTGCGCGCGAAGGAAGTGGGCCAGGTGATCCTAGACGTCGGCCGCACCTCGGCGCCGCTG
>JAQSVY010000006.1 GCA_029266935.1 Burkholderiales bacterium | reverse complement strand
ACTTGGAATGCGCCACCGGATTGCCGATGACCGCGTAACGGTCGGCCACTATTCAGTCCAGATCTTGTCGCCTTGGCCGAAGAACCAGGTGCGGGTGATTACCAAGAGATCCGTGTCGCGGCGGATATCGGGTGGAAACGCCGCGTACGGGCTCGCCATGCGCACGATCTTGAAAGCCGCGGCGTCGAGCACCTTGAGGCCCGAGGAGCGGTCGAGCTCGATCGACTCGACGTGGCCGTCGGGGCGGATGGTCACCGTGAGGCGCAGGTTGCCGTAGAGCTTGCCGCGCGCCTCCGGTGGATAGTTCAGCGTGCCCAGGCGCTCGACCTTGTTGCGCCAGTCTTCCTCGTATTGCGCGAAGCGATACTCCGCGGCGTTGGCGCCGATGAACTTCTTGCGCGGCCGCTTCTGGTATTCCTGGATCCGCTTCTCGATCTCCGCTTCCAGCCGCATCATCGCGAGCGATGCGTCGGCGAGGTCACGGCCGCTTGGTTGCGTCGCTGGCTGCTCTGGGGGCGCCGGGCGCGGTGCTTCCGCGGGGACGCGCGACGCCGATTCGCGCGCCTGCGCGAGCAGCCGCTGCTGCTGCACTTCCAGCTCGCGCATGCGCCGCTGGGCGTCGACCACGTCCTTGCCCGGCTTGCGCGGCGTCGTGACGGGCAGCGGCGTCTTCGCGCGCCGGTCCTGGTCGACGCTACCGCCGCGGTTGAGATTGGACTGCGCGAGCACCTCGGGGCGGGAAGGACGTTCGCGCGTCTTGGCGTTTACCAGCATCACCTCGAGCGGCTGGTTGGCGGACTTCCATCGCAGCGGATCGGGAAACTTGAAATGCATGGAAAGGAGCGCCCCGTGCAGCAGGATAGAGATTCCCAGTGCCGCGCCGAGCACCCGTTCATCGCGACTGATGGTCAAGTGCAATCTCACCTCAATCCCACAAGCCTTTCATATTTTAGGGCTTTTAGCTAGTCTCCAAGAACCGGCAGGCAACCGAACGTTCGAGCAAGTCGATCGCGTCGATGGCCAGGCGCACGCGCGTCCCGGCATCGAGCAGGGGCAGCGACGGCACGCGCACGGCGAGTGGCAGCCCCTCCAATCGGACGAGGTTCTCGCGCAGCACCAGCGCTTCGATCTCGCTCACCGACTCCTGCTGCAGCCAGCGCAGGCTCCAATAGGCCTCCATCGCGCGCTGGTGCTCGTCGTAGCGCGTATAGGTGACCTCAAAAGCCTGCATGGCGGACAGGAGCGCGTCCGAGTTGCGCGCGAACGGTGGCTTGCGCCCGGCCAGCACGGCGAGCAGCTGCCACTGGTTCACGAGATCGATGTAGCGCCGCAACGGCGAGCTCATCCAGGCATAGCAGGAAACGCCGAGCCCCTCGTGTGCCTCGGGATGCACCGAAAGGCGCACCTTGCCCGTCGACTGCACGCGGTAGATGCCCGCCGCGTTATGCTCGGCGAGCAGCTCGCCCCAGCTCGAGTTGGCGAGGATCATGAGCTCCGACACCAGCTTGTCGAGCGGCACGCCGCGCCGGCGCGGCACGATGCGTACCCTGCCGTCCTCGACCTGGAACGTATAGTCGACGAGCGCCGCGCCGGCGCTCGGGCGGCCGCGCTTCGCCTCGAGCGCCGTGGCGAGGCGCCAGAGCGAGCGTAACTCGCCCTCGAAGGCGAGGCCTAGCTCGGCGCCGGCCTCGAACGCGGCGTTGAGGGTGTCGTACTGAGCGTGGCGGAGGTTCGCGGCGATCGGCACGCGCTCGAGCTGGCTGTGCCGGCCGCGCAGGGTCCCGTCGGCCTCCGAGACGTGGAAATACAGCGACACCGCGACCTGCTCGCCGCCGTGGTCGAGCGAGAGGCGCTCGATGACGTCCTCGGGCAGCATGGTGAACTTGCGACCGGGCATGTAGGCGGTGGAGAGTCGCTCGCGCGCGATCGCGTCGAGCGCCGATCCGGGCGCGAAGCCCGCCGCCGGGGCGGCGATGTGGATGCCGATGCGCAGCTCGCCGGGGGCGACGCGGCGCACCGAAAACGCGTCGTCGATCTCGTGGGTACCGACGTCGTCGAGACTGAACGCAGGCGCCTCGGCGAGCGGCAGCCCCGCGGGCACCGCCGGCAGCGGGTGCGTCGGAAACGCCGTGCCGCGCGGGAAGAGCTCGTGCACGAACCGCTGCAGGTGATAGTCGTGCGCATCGGCGAGCAGGCCGCAGCGCTCGAAAAGCCGCGCCGGCGCGAGGCCCGTCTCACGGCAGGCCTGCTCGAGCGCCTTGGTCTCTGGCTTGTTGCGGTCGGGCGCGTAGAGCAGCTCGTCGCGCAGTGTCGCCACCTCCGCCGGGCACTCGAAGCGCACCAGCCGCGCCGTCCAGGCTGCGATGCTCTCCTGCACGCGCTTTTTCTTCTCCAGGCCCGCGAGCGCGAGCTTAAGGGTCTGCTCGGGTGCCGGTTGGAAGCGGCCCTTGCCGCGACGGTAGAAATACATCGGCGCGGCGTGCAGCTTCATTAGCACCCCGGCCGCCTCCGCCGGGGTCGGCTCGCGCCCGACGTACTCGCGCGCGAGCTCCCGGAAGGCAAATTCGCGCGCGCCGCTGCATTGCCACAAGAATTCAATATCAAGACCTTCTGAAAATCTCTCGGCCTCGGCCAGGACTTCCGCGCCGGAGGGCCGCTCGAAGGACAGCAAGACGGCTGCCGCCTTGACCTTGGAGCGGCGCCCGTGCGGGCTTTCCACCTGGAAGGACGCGGGCGCCTGCGACAGCACCGCGCCAACCTTCAGGTCGCCATCTTCCTCATAGAGCAGCTGCACGGGCGAACTCGAGGATGCGCGGAAGGTGCTGCGGGAAGCTCTGCAAGCTGTGGTCGCCGCCCTGCACGACGATGGCCTCGGCGCCGGCGTAGCGCTCGAGCGCCCGGCGATAGTCGAGCACCTCGTCGCCGGTTTCGACGATCAGCAGGTAGCGCCCCGGCGTGATGAGCGGCACATAGTGCCCTTCCCAGTCGCGCAGGTGCGCCTTGGTCAGCTCATAGGGCTCTCCGGTGTGCAGGTTCTCCTGCCGACCAAGATAGGCGCGCAAGCCATTGTGCGGGTCGATGGCCGGGTTAATGAGCACCGCCTTCACGCCGTGCTTTTCCGCGAGCCACGTGGCGTAGAAGCCGCCCAGCGAGGAGCCGATGAAGCAGGTGTGCTTCGAAAGGAACTTCTCCGCCTCGCGGATGGCGGCCGAGGCAAGCGGCGGCAGCGCCGGGCAAGCGTACTGGGCGCCGAGGCCGCGTTCAGCGAGAAAGCGCCCCAGGACCTGGGCCTTGTGCGATTGCGGGGAAGAATTGAACCCGTGCAGGTAGGCGATCACGCCGCGGCTTCCCGCGCGAGCCGCTCGAGGAGCTTCCCGTGGATGCCGCCGAAGCCACCGTTGGACATCACAAGCACTTGGTCGCCGCTGCGCGCCTCCGCAGCCACCGCGGCGACCAGGGCGTCCAGGTCGCTCAGGCAGCGCGCCCTCGCGCCGAGTGGGGCGAGCAGCGCCGGCGCATCCCAGTCGATGCCGGCGGTGTAGAGGTAGATCCGGTCGGCGGCAGCGAGGCTGCCGGGCAGCGCGTCCTTCATCACGCCGCGCTTCATGGTGTTCGAGCGCGGCTCGAGCACCGCCAGGATGCGGGCCTGCCCCACCCTTTCGCGCAACCCCTCGAGCGTGGTGCGGATCGCCGTCGGGTGGTGCGCAAAGTCGTCGTACACGCTGACGCCGCGCACGCCGCCGCGCAGCTGCATGCGTCGGCGCACCCCGGAGAAAGCCCCGAGCGAGGCAATCGCCTCGGCCGGGTCGACCCCCGCATGGCGGGCGGCGGCGATGGCCGCAAGCGCGTTCAGCCGGCTGTGCGAGCCTTGGAGCTGCCAGCGCACCCATCCCAACACCTTACCCTGCCATGCGACTTCGAACGCTCCGCTCGCATCCGGGGGGCCGGCCTGCCAGCCGGCGCGCACCCCGAAGCGCTCAACTGGCGTCCAGCATCCTGAGGTGAGTACTCGCTCCAGCGCAGCGTCTGCCCCATTGGAGATGACCAGACCCGAGCGTGGAACTGTTCGCACGAAGTGGTGAAATTGCCGCTCGATCGCCGCAAGATCGTCGAAGATGTCTGCATGATCGAACTCGAGATTGTTTAGGATTGCCGTCCGCGCCTGGTAATGCACGAACTTCGATCGCTTGTCGAAGAAGGCGGTGTCGTACTCGTCGGCTTCGATTACGAAAAGGTTCGAGCCGGTGTGGCGCGCGGAAACCGGGAAATCGAGCGGCACACCGCCAATAAGGAAGCCTGGATTGCGCCCGGCGCGTTCGAGGACCCAAGCAATCATCGCCGACACCGTGGTCTTGCCGTGCGTGCCCGCGACGGCGAGCACATGCCTGCCCGCGAGCACGTGCTCGGCCAGCCACTGCGGCCCGGAAACATAGCGCGCGCCGCGATCGAGAATCGCCTCCATGAGCGGGTTACCGCGGGTGACGACGTTGCCGATCAGCCACAGATCGGGCCGCAGCGCGAGCTGCTCCGCGCCGAAGCCCTCCGTGAGCTCGATGCCGAGCGCCTCGAGCTGGTCGCTCATCGGCGGATAGACGTTGGCATCGCAGCCGGTGACGCGGTAGCCCGCCGCCTTGGCGATCGCCGCGATGCCGCCCATGAAGGTGCCGCAAATGCCGAGGATGTGGAGGTGCGCGCCCATGCCGAAGGGTGGAGATTCTATGATTGAATCGTTACCGTGAGCCGCAAGAACACCCGGCAGACCGGCACCCGGGCGCGCATCGCCGCGGCGGCGGCGCGCCTGATGGCCGAGGATGGCATCGACGACTTCGCGCTCGCCAAGCGCAAAGCGGCGCGCCAGCTCGGCGCCACCGACGCGCAGGCGCTGCCCACCAACGACGAGATCGAGGCCGAGCTGAATGCCTACCGCGCTCTATACGAGCCGGAGGAGCACGCCGAGCGCATCGCCGAGCTGCGCGGTATCGCGCTCGACGCCATGTGCGCGCTGGAGCACTTCCGCCCCTACCTCACCGGGCCGGTCCTAAAGGGCACGGCCGGCCCTTATGCCGGTATCGAGCTGCAGCTTTTCCCGGAGAGTCCCAAGGACGTCGAAATCTATCTCCTGGACCGCAACATCCCCTACGCCACACAGGAGGGACGGCGCTTCTCCGGCGACCGCGCCCACGCCGTGAGCGTGTTGACACTCGCGTGGCGCGGGGCGCCGCTCAAGCTTTCGGTGTACGACCCCCGCGACGAGCGCATGGCCCTGAAGACGTCGCAGGCGGGGAGGGTGATGGACCGCGCGGGCATCGCCGAAGTAGGCGCGCTCCTGCGCTATGCGGCCGGGTCGGCGTAGGGCGCTCGCGCTCGGCGGCGTCGCTGCGGCTGCCGCAGTCGGCGGCGCCTTCGTTGGCGCACTGGTCGTGCAGTCGGGCAGCGGCGCGGCGCGGCTGCTCTCGGCCAGCTTCCTCGACCTGGAAGGCCGAACGCGTCGCCTGCGCGAGTGGCGTGGCCAAGTCCTGGTGTGCAACTTCTGGGCGACCTGGTGCACGCCCTGCCGCGAAGAGGTGCCGCTGCTCGTTGCTGCTAAGCAGCATTACGTCGCCAAGGGCCTAGAAATTATCGGGATCGGCATCGATCATGCCAGTAAAATACGGGATTTTGCGGCTAACTACAGTGTAAATTACCCGATGCTGGTGGCCGGCAGCGAGACGATTGAGATCATGCGCGACTTGGGCAATAAGGCCGCCGCCTTGCCGTACACCGTACTGCTCGATCGCTCCGGCCGGTTGGCTGGCCAGCGCCTGGGGGCATTCCACAAGGAGGAACTGGCTCAGGTCCTGATGGGATTGCTCGGCTAAAATGCGGCGTTCTGCGGCGAAAAATGGCGAAAATCGCGAAAACAGGAAAACGAAGCCGGATCGTCATCCAATATCTGCCTGGGCAGCCGGGGTTGCAAACTCGCGCTCGCCCATGCCCTGGGGAGGCCCGATGGATCTGCGCAAGCTTAAGAAGCTCATCGACCTGGTGCAGGAATCTGGCATCGCCGAGCTCGAGATCACCGAGGGCGAGGAGAAGGTAAAGATCGTCAAGGGCGGCGCCGTCAGCGTGAGCCCGGGCCCGGCCGTGCCGTCGGCGGCGTCCGCGCCGACGGCCGGGACGCGGCCTGGCGCGCCTGCCGCCCCCGTGCCCGCGGCGGAGCTCGAGGCCGGCCAAGAAGGCCGCGTGATCAAGGCGCCGATGGTCGGCACGTTCTACCGTTCCGCCTCGCCGGACTCCAAGCCCTTCGTCGAAGTGGGTCAGACGGTGAAGGAGGGCGATACCGTCTGCATCATCGAAGCGATGAAGCTCATGAACGAGATCGAGTCCGACGCCGCCGGGGCGATCAAGGCGATCCTCGTCGAGAACGGTCAGCCGGTGGAATACGGGCAGCCGCTCTTCATCCTGGGCTGAATGTTCGAGAAGATCCTCATCGCCAACCGCGGCGAGATCGCCCTGCGAATCCAGCGCGCGTGCCGCGAGATGGGCATACGCACCGTCGTCGTGCACTCCGAGGCCGACACCGAGGCAAAGTACGTCAAGCTCGCCGACGAGTCTGTGTGCATCGGGCCGCCGCCGGCGGCGGCGAGCTATCTCAACATCCCGTCGATCATCAGCGCCGCAGAGGTCACCGATGCCGAAGCGATTCATCCCGGCTACGGCTTTCTCTCCGAGAACGCTGACTTCGCCGAGAAGGTCGAGCGCTCTGGGTTCGTGTTCATTGGCCCGCGGCCCGAGAACATCCGGCTGATGGGCGATAAGGTGAGCGCCAAGCAGGCGATGACCAAGGCAGGCGTGCCTACCGTGCCGGGCTCCGAGGGCGCGCTGCCCGAGGATCCGAAAGAGGTCGTGCGCATCGCCCGCAAAGTGGGCTACCCGGTGATCATCAAGGCGGCCGGCGGCGGCGGCGGGCGCGGCATGCGCGTCGTGCACACCGAGGCCGCACTGCCCAACGCCGTGAACATGACACGCAGCGAGGCGCAGGCCGCGTTTGCCAATCCGGTCGTGTACCTGGAGCGCTACCTCGAGCAGCCACGCCACATCGAGGTGCAGATCCTCGCGGACGCGCACAAGAACGCGGTGCACCTGGGCGAGCGCGACTGCTCGATGCAGCGGCGCCATCAGAAGGTGCTCGAAGAGGCGCCGGCGCCCGACCTCGCTCCGAAACTGCGCGAGCGCATCGGCGAGCGCTGCGTCGATGCCTGTCGCAAGATCGGCTACCGCGGCGCAGGCACCTTCGAATTCCTCTTCGAGGATGGCGAGTTCTACTTCATCGAGATGAACACCCGCATCCAGGTCGAGCACCCGGTGACCGAGATGATCACCGGCGTCGACTTGGTGCAGGAGCAGATCCGCGTCGCCGCCGGCGAGAAGCTGCGCTTTCGCCAGAAGGACATCCAGTTCCGTGGCCACGCCATCGAGTGCCGGATCAACGCCGAGGATCCTTACCGCTTCACGCCATCGCCAGGTCGCATCACCTCCTACCACCCGCCGGGCGGCCCGGGCATCCGCGTCGACTCGCACGTCTACCAAGGGTACAGCGTGCCCCCGAACTACGACTCGATGGTCGGCAAGGTGATCGCCTACGGCGCGACGCGCGAGCAGGCCTTGGCGCGCATGCGCATCGCGCTCTCGGAGATGGTGGTCGAAGGCATCCAGACCAACATCCCCCTGCACCGGGAGCTGCTCAACGACACGCGCTTCCTGCGTGGCGGCGTATCGATCCACTACCTCGAGCAGAAGCTCGCGCAGGACAGCAGTAAGAAGAAGTGATGCCCTGGCTCGCGCTCACCGTGGAAGCCGACGGTGCGCAGCTCGAGGTCTTGAGCGAGGCCCTGCTCGAAGGCGGCGCGCAGTCGGTGTGCGTCGATGCCATCGACACCGAACGGCCGAGCCTGACCGCCTTGCTTGGCACCGATGCAGATGCCGCTGCACTGCTCACCGCCGCCGCGCGGGCTTGCGGCCTCGCTAAGACGCCGGCCTTCCAGCTCGCGCAGGTCGATGATCAGGACTGGGTGCTGCGCTCGCGCGAGCAGTTCGCGCCACTCTCGATCGGAGGGCGACTGTGGATCGGCCCGAGCTGGCACGAGCCGCCCGCGGGCGTGCTGGCAGCGCTACGCCTGGACCCGGGGCTCGCTTTCGGGACCGGCAGCCATCCCTCGACGCAGCTCGTTCTGCATTTCCTCGAGCGAACCCTGCGCGGCGGAGAAAGCATGCTCGATTACGGTTGCGGCTCGGGTATATTGGCGATCGCCGCCGCAAAGCTCGGCGCCCGCAAGGTCGACGCGGTCGACCTCGACCCGCAGGCGCTCGAGACGACGGCAGCGAATGCGCGCGCCAACGGCGTGGCAGTCCACGTCGCGGCGCCGGAGGCACTGCCGGCGGCGCGCTACGACATTGTCGTGTCCAACATCCTCGCCCAGCCACTGATGCTGCTCGCACCGCTGCTTGCTTCGCGTACGGCACCCCACGGCAGGATTGCGCTTTCGGGAATCCTCGAGTCGCAGGCCGACGAGGTGGCGAGGGCGTATGCCGGCTGCTTCGACATGACCGTATCGGCGCAAGAGGGCTGGGTGCTACTCGAAGGGCGGCGCCAGTGGCCCTGATCACGCGCTGCCCGATCTGTGGCACGGCGTTTCGCGTACAGCCGGAACAGCTCTCGGCGCGCGGCGGGAAAGTGCGCTGCGGCAAGTGCTCGTCGGTGTTCGACGGCGTCGCGGCATTGGTAGAGGAGGGCACGGAGCGCCTCGCGCTGGAGCCCTCGCCGCAGCTCGGGCTGTTCGACCCATCGCGCCGCCCCGCAGCCGCCGCCGCGCAGGAGGCGGTGCCGCTGCCGCAGTTCATGGCCGAGCCCGACGTACCGCAGCGGCGCTGGCAGTGGCTGTGGGGGTTCCTTGCATTGCTCGCCGTGCTCGGGCTCGCTGCACAGGCGACTTATCGCTTCCGCGCCGAGCTCACCGCGACCATGCCCGTAGTGCGCGCGCCGCTCGACGCGGCGTGCCGGATGCTTGGTTGCACGGTGCAACTGCCACGCCGGCCCGACCTGATGAGCATCGACTCCTCGGAGCTGCAAGCCGACCCGCGTCGCCGGGGCGTCATCGTATTGAACGCGGTGCTGCGCAACCGCGCGCGCTTTGTCCAGGACTATCCGGCGCTCGAACTCACGCTCACCGACGAAGCGGAGCGACCGGTGCTGCGGCGGGTGCTGGCGCCGCGCGACTACCTGGATGCGGCGCGCGCCGCGCAGCTGCTCTCGCATGGCATCGCGCCCGGCGGGGAAGCTTCGCTGCGCGTGTACCTCGACTCCAGCCGCAGCCCCGCCACCGGCTATCGCCTCTACCTCTTCTATCCCTCGTGAAAATACTCGTCACCGGCTCGATCGCCTACGACACCATCATGGTGTTCCCTGACCGCTTTCGCAACCACCTGCTGGCGGACCAGCTGCACATCCTCAACGTCTGCTTCCTCACACCGGAGATGCGCCGCGAATACGGCGGCACCGCCGGCAACATCGCGTACAACCTGCGCTTGCTGGGCGAGCAGCCGCTGGTGATGGCCGCAGTGGGCGAAGACATCGCCCCCTACCTGGCGCGCTTCGAGGGGCTGGGCGTGGGTACCGAGCATCTCCGACGCATCGCCGGGCAGTTTACAGCGCAGGCGTTCATCACCACCGACCTCGACGACAACCAGATCACGGCCTTCCATCCCGGGGCGATGAACTACGCGCAGGAGAACCACGTGCGCCGCGAGCTCGCGGCTGGAATCGCCATCATCGCCCCAGACGGCAAGCAAGGCATGCTGCAGCACGCGCGCGAGTGCGCCGACGCAGGCCTGCCCTTCATCTTCGACCCGGGCCAGGGGCTGCCGATGTTCTCTGGCGAGGAGCTGTCCGAGTTCGTGCGCCTGGCCGACTATCTCGCGGTGAACGATTACGAGGGGCGCCTGCTTGAGGAAAAGACCGGCCGGCGCCTAGAGGACTTCGCCAGGGAGCTGAAGGCGCTGGTCGTCACGCTCGGTGCGAAAGGCTCGCTGGTGCTGGCGGGCGGCAAACGCCACGAGGTCCCGTGCGTTCCTGCCGAGGCGGTCGCCGATCCTACCGGCTGCGGCGACGCTTATCGGGCGGGACTGCTCTACGGCATCGCGCAGGGCTGGGACTGGCCCTCCACGGGTAAACTGGGCGCGGTCATGGGTGCGATCAAGATCGCGCACCGGGGTGCGCAGAACCACGCGCCCGCGCGCGGGGAGATCGAAGCGCGGTTCCTACGCGCGTTCGGCTACTCGCCCTGGAAAGGATGAGCTCGTGAGAACTGCGATCGCTGTTGCTGCCCTCGCGGTGCTGCTGACCGGATGCCAGACGCGCGAGTCGGCGAATGTCTACGGCAAGCACGAAACGGGAAGAGAGCAGACGGTGCGCTTCGCTACCGTGGATGCGGTACGCAAGGTGACGATCCAGGGCAGCCAGTCGGGGCTCGGTGGCGCCGCCGGCGGCGTGGTGGGCGGCGTCGCGGGCAGCGGCGTGGGCGAGGGCAGGGGATCGACGGTCGGCGCGGTGCTCGGCGGCGTCGCCGGCGGCGTCGCGGGCAACACGATCGAGAACCGGATGACAGAGAAAGCGGGCTTGGAGATCACCGTGCGGCTGGAAAGCGGCGAGCTGCGCGCGATCGTGCAGGAAGCCGACCTCGAGTTCACGCCTGGCCAGCGGGTGCGCCTCGTCACCTCCGGCGGCATCACCCGCGTCACGCCGAATTAGAGGGGAGCCGCCCCAAGCCTGGCGCGGATCCTCGCGGCGTAGTCCTCGAGCTTTTCGCGCGGCGGATTCTTCACCGGCCAGGTGAGGTTCATGCCGTCGCCATCATGGCGCGGCACGAGGTGGATGTGGAAATGGAACACCGTCTGCCCTGCCGGCTTGCCGTTCGCCTGGTACACCGACAAGCCCTGGGGCTCAAAGGCGGCGCGGATGCCGCGCGCGACGCGCGCGGCGGCGCGGAATACGGCGGCGGCCTGCGCCTCCTCCAGCGCGAAGAGACTCTCGGCATGCGCCTTCAGCGCCACCAGCACGTGGCCCGGGTTAACTTGGCCGATGTCCATGAACGCGAGCGTGTGCTCGTCCTCGTGCACCACGGTGGCCGGAATCTGTCCTGCGACGATCCTGCAGAAAACGCAATCGGTCATGCCTCACCTCCGGGCGCCTGATAGCCGGCGCATGGTACTTGATAGAGCGCGCGGTCCTCGAGCCGAAGCGCGCTGAGCTGCCCGCCCCAGACGCAGCCGCTATCGAGCGCCGCAAGCTTGCCGGTCAGCTTGCGTCCGAGCGCAGACCAGTGGCCGCACAGGATCGTCTCGGGATCGCGTCGCAGGTCGAACCAGGCCGAGTAACCCGCGGGCGGCGTCTTGCCTTTCGCCTGGAACTCCATCTTTCCTTCCGCGGTGCAGAAGCGCATGCGCGTCATCGCATTGACGATCACGCGCAGCCGATCCCATCCGCACAGCGCGTCGCTCCATTCATCAGGCTTGCTGCCGTACATATGCGCGAGAAAGCTGCGGTAGTCCGGGCCGGCGAGCGCGCTCTCGACTTCTCTTGCGAGCGACAACGCCTTGTCGATCGACCATTGGGGTAGGAGCCCGGCGTGCACCATCGCATAGCTGCCCTCGGCGTGCATCATCGGCCGCTGCCGCAGCCAGGCGACGAGCGCCCTCGCGTCGGGCGCCGCGAGCACGTCCTGGAACGTATCATCCTTGCGGGGCCGCTCGAAGCCCTCGAACTGCGTCACGAGGTGCAGGTCGTGGTTGCCGAGGACGGTGACGGCGCGATCGCCGAGGTTTTGCACGAAGCGCAACACCTGCAGTGATTTCGGGCCGCGGTTGACCAGGTCGCCCACGAACCACAGCCGATCTTTCTTCATGTCAAACGAGAAGGTCTGCAACAGCCGCTGCAGCTCGTCCGAGCAGCCCTGGACGTCGCCGATCGCATAGGTGGTCATGGGCGACGGACTATAGCAAGGTGCTTGCATCCCGATCGGGGACGCAAGCCCTAGAAGCTGGCGTCAAGCCGGCGGTACTGGATCGCTTCGGCGATGTGCTCGGCGGCGATGGTGGCGGCGCCGGCGAGGTCGGCGATGGTGCGCGCAACGCGCAGCACGCGGTGGTACGCCCGCGCCGACAGAAGCAGCCGCGCCAGCGCGTGACGCAGCAACCGGTCGCCCTCGCGGTCGGTTGTGCAGTGCCGGTCGATCGCGCCGGGCTCGAGCAGCGCGTTCGGATGCCCCTGCCGCTCGAGCTGGGCCCACCTTGCCTTCTCGACCCTCGCCTTGATGGCGAACGAGGGCTCGCCGGCGCCTTGGTCGAGCAGCTCGGCCTCGCGCGGCGCGGGCACCTCGAGCTTGATGTCGATGCGGTCGGCGAGCGGGCCCGAGATGCGACCGCGATAGCGCGCGATGCGCTCGGGGGTGCAGCGGCAGCGCCCGCTGCGGTCTCCGCAGTGCCCACAGGGGCATGGATTCATCGCCGCGACGAGCTGGAAACGCGCCGGGAACTGTGCCTGGCGCGCGGCCCGCGCGATCGACACCCGGCCAGACTCGAGCGGCTCGCGCAGCGCCTCGAGCACGTCGCGATCGAACTCGGGAAGCTCATCCAGAAACAGCACCCCGTGGTGCGCAAGCGAGATCTCGCCCGGGCGCGGCGTAACGCCGCCGCCTACGAGGGCTGCGCCCGAAGCGCTGTGGTGGGGCGCCCGGAATGGACGCTCTCCCCAGCGCAACGTATCGAAGCCGTTCGCCGAAACCGAATGGATCGCCGCCACCTCGAGCGCCTCGGATTCGCCGAGCGGCGGCAGGATGCCGGGAAAGCGGGCGGCGAGCATCGACTTGCCGGTTCCCGGCGGGCCAAGCATCAGCACGCTATGCGCGCCGGCCGCCGCCACCTCGAGCGCACGCTTCACCTGCTGCTGCCCGCGCACCTCGGAGAAGTCCGGATAGGTGGGCAGTGACGCCAAAGCGTCACCCGCATACTGGGGTAGTCGGGCTTCATCGGTGAGGTGAGCGACCACTTCTAGCAGAGTCTTCGCTGGGAGGATTCGTGCGCCCTCGGCCAGCGCCGCTTGGGGCGCGTTGCCCTCTGGCAGAACAAACGCCCTCCCCGCGGTACGCGCCGAGAGGGCCATGGCAAGCGCGCCGCGCACCGCGCGCAACTCACCCGTGAGCGAAAGCTCGCCCGCAAATTCCTGCCCTGCCAGCGATTCGGGCGAAACCTGTCCGCTCGCGGCGAGGATGCCGAGCGCAATCGGCAGGTCGAAGCGGCTGGAGTCCTTGGGCAGCTCGGCGGGCGCGAGATTGACCGTGATGCGCCGGGCCGGAAACTCGAAGCGCGCGTGGTTGAGGGCGGCGCGCACGCGATCGCGCGCTTCGCGCACCTCCGTATCCGGCAGGCCGACTATATGGAACGCCGGCAGTCCCGGCCCGAGATGCACCTCGACGGTGACTTCGGGCGCGTCGATTCCGGCGAGCGCGCGGCTCGCGACTGTGGCGACGGTCATGCGTGGACCCCCTGATGGGAGCAACGCCAGGGACCGGCGGCGGTTTACCCGGGCGGTTTGGGCTTTTGCCTCGCCTCGAGCTCGCCGATGCGTGCCTCGAGCTCGGCAAGCTTCGCCTGCGCCCGCTCGAGGAGCTTCTTCTGTACCTCGAAGTCTTCGCGCACCACGAGGTCGAGGCGGTCGAACCAGGCGAGCAGCATCGCCCTCAGGTTCTTCTCCACGTCTGCAGCCGGCGAGTCGCGGAATGCCTCGTTGATGCGATCCCCGAGCTCATCGAATAGTCGCCTGTCGATCATTCGGCAAGGTTATACGAATGGCTCGCACCAAATCAGTGCAGGATGCGTTCTTCCCGCCCCGGCGCTGGGCATGCCCTCGCGCCCCTCGACCTAAGCTTCTGAAATGAATCTGTTTCTTTGCTGGCACAGGAGGTGCTAACACGAGCGGATGCCATCCAACCACCAACTCAAGGGAGATCCGATGCGTAAGTCGATCCTTTCCGCCGCGGTTGCGGCCGCGTTGCTCGTGCCTGGCCTCGCGGCGGCCCAGGCGGCCTCGCCCATTACCGGGAACATGTCGCTTGTCTCGGACTACCGGTTCCGCGGCCTGACGCAGACCTTCGAGGAGCCGGCGCTGCAAGGCGGCTTCGACTACGCGCACTCA
>JAQSVY010000204.1 GCA_029266935.1 Burkholderiales bacterium | reverse complement strand
CGCTGGCGCATGTTGCGCCACGGCGCCCACCAGGTGAAGTAGTTCGCATTGTCGGGGTCGAGCTTGCGGCCGACGTCGACGAGGTGCCCGCCCAGGAGCTCGGCGAAGAGCGCGCGCTCCTCGGGCCGCTGGCCGATGATGCCAGGCCTGCGCTCGCGCGGGTGTACGTCCATCTCGGTGCGGGTGATGTTGATGTCGCCGCAGAGCACGAGCTCGCGCCCCTCCTCGTGCAGGCGCTTCGCCCAAGCGGCGAGGTGCTGCATGAATTCGACTTTTGCCGGGTAGTTCTTGTTGCCGTTGGGCACGTACACCGAGGCGAGCACCATGTTGTCGACCTGCGCCTGCACGATGCGGGCTTCCATGTCGAAATCGGGATGGCTGAAGGAGGGCTCGCCTTGAAAAGCATCCTTCCTTATGTGCAGCGAGACGCCGGAGTAGGCGCGCATGCCGTGCCAGAAGGCGTGGTAGTCCATGAGGCGGCAGGTCTCGGGCACCTGCGCGGCCTCGGCCTTGAGCTCTTGCAGGCAAACCACATCGGGCCGGTCGCGCGCCACCCACTCGCAGAATTGGGCCTGCCGCGCGCGGATGCCGTTGACGTTCCAGGTGGCGATCTTCATTGTCGGGGTCCAGGCCAAGGGTAGCGCACGCGTGGCGCGCGGCGCGGAGGACGATGAACTTCAGGGAGGCCACGGTGACCAAGGGGGGAAATGGACCGCCGCACTGAATGGTTCGTTCCCTCGTTCGGCCCCGAGCGCTTTCGCGTCGCGGTGGGGCTGCTCTTCCTGCCCTACACGGGCATGGTGCTGTCATTCACAGTGATCGGCTCGATGCTCGCCCCGGCGATCCACTGGGACCGGGTGGCGGCGATCGTGGTGATCTATTTCCTCGCGCTAGGCATCGGCGCGCACGCGCTCGACGCCGTGTGCAGCCGCGGCGTCCGGCCCTGGGGGCTGGTGTTCACGCGCGCGCAGCTCTGGACGCTCGCGCTTCTCGCGCTCGCCGCCGCCTACGCGATCGGCGTCTGGTACATGATCCTGTACACGCCGCTGCTATGGCCGATCGCGATTGCCGAGGGATTCTTCGTCCTCGCCTACAACCTGGAGTGGTTCGGCGGGCGCTTTCACCGCGACTCGTGGTTCGCGCTGTCCTGGGGCGCATTGCCGGTGCTCGCCGGCTACGTGCTGCAGACGAATTCGATTTCGCCCGCGGCCGCGCTCATCGCGGCGGCAATGGCGCTCCTCAGCCTGGTGGAGATCAAGGCATCGCGGCCCTACAAGGCGCTCAAGCGCAGCATGGAGGATGCAACGCAGGCCGAGCGGCTCGAAACGATTCTCAAGTGCCTGAGCGGCGGGGTCATCGCGCTTGGTGTGGGGCTGCTCGCGTTCCGCTTATGGGGTTGACGGCCTACAAGGCGCGCATCGACGCCGAGCTCGAGCTGCGCCTGCCCGAATGGTTCCCCGGTCTGGCGCCGGCCCACTGCGAGGCCTTGTGCGGCAACCTCGCCGATGGCAAGCGCTTGCGCGGCTCGCTCGCCTGTTTGATGGCCGAGGCGCTTGGCGCACGCGTGGAGCAGGCGCTGCCCGGCGCGCTTGCGGTCGAGATGGTCCAGGCGGCTTCGCTCGTCCACGACGATTTCGTCGACGGCGATGCCGTGCGGCGCGGGCGGCCGGCGGCCTGGACGCAGCTTTCGCCGCGCCGTGCGGTGCTGCTCGCCGACCTGCTGTTCGCCACGGCGATCGAGAAAATGGCCGGCGCTGGCACGCGCGAATGCACGTCCATCGCCCGGGCCATCGCCGCCATGGCGCAGGGCGCGCTGCAGGAAACGCTCGATCGCAGCGCATATCGCTCCATCATTCGCCTCAAGACCGGATCGCTGTTCGCCGCCGCAGCGCGGCTCGGCGCGCTTGCCGCTTGCGCGAGCGACGCGGCTGTCGAGGCGGCCACCCAGTTCGGTGCTCGCGTGGGCGAGGTCTACCAGATGGTGGACGATCTCGCCGATGCGCCGCCAGGGCCGGCGCTGCGGCTGCGAATGGAGGAGGATGCCGTTCTCTGCGCCGAGCAGGCACGTCGCGCGCTCGATGCGTTCCCCGACAATCCCTGCACGGTGATGCTCGCCGAGCTGCCGCTTACTTTCGCGCCACGACGATCGCCGATCCGTATGCGGTGAGATGCTCGACGCTGAAGCCGGAGAAGCGGTTTTCGGCGAGTGCCTCCTGCAGGTCCCGCAACCAGCGCGTCTCCTCGATCAACTGGGGCAGGCCGTGATAGATCTCGCGCCAGGCGGGGAGCAGCGCACCGCCGACGAGCTGCAGCGCCCTGAAATAGAGGCGCCAGATCGCCACCAGGCCGGGTTTCGGCGGCAAGGTGAAATCGTGCATCAGCAGCAACCCGCCGTCCTTCAGCATCTCGCGCGAGTTGCGCACCAGGAGCGGCAGGTCCGCGTATTTGGCGAGATACGAGGACGAGATGCAGTCGAAAGGCTGCGCCGCGCGGTAATCCTCGGCGCGCGAGAGCACCAGCTCCACGTTCGACAGGCCGAGCCGGCGCACCTTGTCGCGCGCAATGGCCAGGTATTCCTCGCGCAGGTCGACGCCCACCACGCGGCTGTGCGGAAAGCGCCGGGCGATCGCGAGGGTGGAGATCCCCGTGCCGCAGGCGAGGTCGAGGATGCGCTCGGCCCCGGACGGGATCAGGCTTACGAGGCGCCGCTTCCAACGCCGGTCGATGCCGAAGGTGGCGACATTGACCACGAGGTCATAGGTGCTCCCCGTGCCGCGGAAGAACCGCTCGACGAGCGCGGTGCGCGGGTCTACGCCCAATTGCGCGAGCGGCTGACGGCGTCGCGCCAGCGCAGCATCAGCTCTTCCCTTTTTTCCGGCGTCATCTGGGGGGTGAAGCGCCGCTCGGCCTGCCAGTGCGAGGCGAGCTCCTCGCGCGATTTCCAGAGGTTGACGGTGAGGCCGGCGAGGTAGGCGGCGCCCAGGGCCGTGGTCTCGAGCACGCGCGGGCGCACCACCGGCACCCCGAGGATGTCGGCCTGGAACTGCATCATCAGGTCGTTCGCCGCGGCACCGCCGTCAACGCGCAGCTCCTTAAGCGGCGCGCCCGCGTCGTTCTGCATCGCCTCCAGCACGTCGGCGCTCTGGAAGGCGATCGACTCCAGGGCGGCGCGCGCGATATGGGCCTTCGAGGTGCCCCGGGTCAGGCCCATCAATGCGCCGCGCGCCTTGGGATCCCAGTAGGGCGCGCCCAGGCCGGTGAAGGCCGGCACCACGACCACGCCGCCGGAGTCGAGAACGGTGGCGGCGAGAAACTCAATCTCCTTTGAACTCTTGAAGAATCCAAGCTCATCGCGCAGCCACTGGACGACGGCGCCGGCGATGAAGACGCTGCCCTCGAGCGCGTATTCCTTGCGGTTACCGGTCTGCGCGCAGGCGGTGGCGACGAGGCCGTGCCCGGAATCGATCACCTGCTCGCCGGTGTGCAGCAGCATGAAGCAGCCGGTGCCATAGGTGTTCTTCGCCATGCCGCCGGAATGGCAGGCCTGGCCAAAGAGCGCCGCCTGCTGGTCGCCGGCCATGCCGCCGATGACGAGCGGCTCGCCGAGCAGGCTCGCGGGCACCATGCCGAAGGCGTGCGCGGAAGGGTGCACGTCGGGCAGCAGCGGGCGCGGCACGCGCAGCAGGCGCAGCAGCTCCGCGTCCCAGTCGTTGGTGTGGATGTTGAACAGCAGCGTGCGCGAGGCGTTGGAGACGTCGGTGACGTGCGTGCGGTTGCCGGTGAGGTGCCAGGCGAGCCAGCTGTCCACCGTGCCGAAGGCGAGCTCGCCGCGCTCGGCGCGCAGCCGCGCGCCGGGGATCTCGTCGAGAAGCCAGGC
>JAQSVY010000203.1 GCA_029266935.1 Burkholderiales bacterium | reverse complement strand
CCACGTTCACAAAATGAAAAAGGCCTAGCGATGCGCTAAGCCTTTGAGTGATTTGGTAGGTCGTGGCGGATTCGAACCGCCGACCAACGGATTAAAAGTCCGCTGCTCTACCAGCTGAGCTAACGACCCGTACCTGAACGAGAAAAGCGGAGCTGCAGGAGGGGGGAAATTTTATCAGCCCTGGCGTCGGTGACGCCAGCTTCAGCGCTTGGCGGCGGCGAGCCGTTGCTTGGCGCTCGCGGCGGCGCTCGAGTCCGGGTACTTGGCGATGAGTTCCTCGAGCGTCTTCTGCGCGGTCTTGCGGTCGCCCATGGTCTCCTGGGCGCTCGCGATGCTGAGC
Organism: Burkholderiales bacterium; assembly: GCA_029266935.1. Classification (GTDB taxonomy): domain Bacteria; phylum Pseudomonadota; class Gammaproteobacteria; order Burkholderiales; family SG8-39; genus SCGC-AG-212-J23. The sequence goes on along the minus strand of JAQSVY010000203.1, from coordinate 8,073 downwards.
AGCGCGTCGGGCGCCTTCTGGCTCTCGGGCCAGGTGGCGAGGAGCTTGCGTTGCGCGGCGATCGCCGACTTGTAGTCGCGCTGGCCCGAATGCGCCATGCCGACCCAGTACTGGGCGTTCGACGCGAGCGCGCTTTGCGGATGGGCGGCGAGGAAGTTCTGCATCGCCGTTACGGCGAGCGCGTAGTTGCCGAGCTTGAACTGGTCGAGCGCCGCCTGGTAGGCCTTCGCTTCAGCGGCCGAGGCTTCCTGCGGCTCGCTGGGCGCGGCGGCGGGCTTCTGCGCCGCGGCGGGCTTCTGCGCCGCGGCGGCGGCCTGCTCCTGCGCCTGCTCGAGCTTGCGCAGCCGCGTGTCGATGTCGAGGTAGAGGTCCTTCTGCCGCCGCTCGGCGAGCTCGGCCTGGTTGGCGAGCACCTCGAGCTGTCCGCGCACGCGCGCAAGCTCGCCGCGCATCGACTCGATCTGCGAGGCGAGCTCGAGGACCGCGCTGCGGTCCCCGGCGCCGGAGACCGCGGCCTCGATCTTGCCGAGCCGCTCGTCGACGGCGCGCGTGTGCTCGTTCAGCTGCCCGCGCAGGATTTCGACGCGCCGGCGCGCCTCGTTGTCGTCGAACAGCCCCTGTGCCGCGGCCGGGAGGGCCGCGAAGGCGAGCGCGACGAGGACGAGCGCACGCCGCATCTCAGTACTCGCCCGAATACAGGATGTCGCTGCGGCGGTTCTTCGACCACGCCCCCTCGCCCTGGCCCTCGGCCTGCGGCTTCTCCTCGCCGAGGCTCACCGACTCGATCTGGTTCTCCTTCGCGCCGAGCAGGACCAGCATCTTCTTTACCCCGTCGGAGCGGCGCTGGCCGAGGTCGGAGCGGCGCTGGCCGAGGCCGACGTTGTACTCGCGGCTGCCGCGCTCGTCGGTGTTGCCCTGGATGAGGATCTTGCTGCCGGGGTTCTCGCGCAGGTACTTGGCGTGCGCCTCGACGAGGCCGCGGTACTCGTCCTTGACGTCGAACTTGTCGAGGTCGTAGTAGATCGAACGCTTCGACAGGATGCTGTTCGGGTCCCTCAGCATCGAGGCCGCATCCTTGCGCGCGCCGGTGAGGTCGACGCTCGCGATGGGCTTCTGGTCGACGGGCTTCGCCGCGCCGGGCTTGCCGGCGCCGCGCTCCTCGACGCCCGCTGGCGACTGCTCGTCGGGTGGCGTGGTCGAGCAGGCGGCGAGCAAGGCGGCGGCCGCGGTCAGGGTTGCGATGAGGATTGGACGCATGATATTCACTCCTTTCATTCGATGAATGGTCCCCAGGCGGGCTCGCGGACGTCGCCGGCGGTCGCGCCGATCACGGTGGCGAGCAGGATCATTCGCCCGTTGGGCGCGAAGCTCGGCGATTCGTCGCGGTCGCTGTCGGTAAGGATCTGCACCTGCCGGTTCGCGAGATCGAGCAGCGCCACCTGAAACCGGCCGGCGTTGCTCGTGATGAAGGCGAGCGTCTTGCCGTCGGGACTCAGGCGCGGCGACACATTATAGCTGCCCTCGAAGGTGACGCGTTGCGGCTCGCCGCCTCCCGAAGCGCTCAGGCGGTAGACCTGCGGGCTGCCGCCGCGGTCGGAGGTGAAGTAGATCCATTTCCCGTCGGGGGAGTAGCGCGGCTCGGTGTCGATGGCGGTGGAGCTGGTGAGCCGGCGCAGACCGCTGCCGTCGGGGTTGATGAGGAAGATCTGCGAGCCGCCCTCCCGCGAGAGCGAGACCGCGAGCTTCGCGCCGTCGGGGGACCAGGCCGGGGCCGAGTTCGAGCCCTTGAAGTTCGCCGCCACGTGGCGCTTGCCGTCGGCGAGCGAGTGCACGTACACCACCGGCTTCTTGTTCTCGAACGAGACGTAGGCGAGGCGCCGCCCGTCGGGCGACCAGGCCGGCGAGATGATCGGCTCGAAGGAAGCGAGCGCGGTCTCCGCGCCCACGCCGTCAGCGTCGGCGATCTGCAGCTCGTAGCGGTTGCCGCGCTTCACCACGTAGGCGATGCGTGTGGAGAAGACGCCGCGCTCGCCGGTGAGCTTCTCGTACACGAAGTCGGCGATGCGGTGCGCCGTGGCGCGCGCCTGCTCCCGGGTCAGCGTATAGGCGATGCCGCCGAGCGCCACCTGCTTCACCGTGTCGAACAGGCGAAAGCGCACTTCGAAGCGCCCGTCGGGCCGCGTCGCGACCGACCCCAGCACCAGCGCGTCGGCGAGCCGCGAGCGCCACTCGGCGTGGTTGACTGGCGAGGCCTCGGTCGGGTGGGGGATGAGTGGCGGCACCTCCAGCCCGCGGAACAGGCCGCTTCGCTCCAGGTCGGCGCGCACGACGCCGCTGATGGCGGCGCCCAGGGCTGCCTCGCCGGCGAAGGGCACGACGGCGATCGGGATGCGCTGCGCCCCCGCGCCGGTGATCTCGATCGAGAGCTGGGCGCGAGCATGTGGCATCCACACGAACAAGGCTGCTGCGAGCAGCAGGGACAGGCGCAAGAGCAAGTGTCGGTTCCTCCCGTTATTCTTCAACACCAGCATCCTATTTGTCTTGCGGCTGGAAGCGAAGTTCCAGCCGGCGCTGGAACAGGCCCGGGTCGTCGGGCTTGGGCAGCGGGGACGACTTCAGGATAGCGCGCTCGACCGCCTCGTCGTAGCCCCGGTGGCCGCTCGACTTGCGCCGGGTCACGGACAGCACCTCGCCGGTGGGCAGAAGGGTGACGTCGAATATGGCCTCCGGGTTGCCCTGCACCTCGTCCACCACGCTCACGGGAATGTTGCCACGGATCTTCGCGCGGATCTTGCCGGTCCAGGTGGCGAGCCCGCTCGCGCGCGCCGCGGCTTGCGCCGCGGCCTGCTGGCGCTCCAGGAGCTCGCGCAGCTCGCGCTCGCGGCGCTGCGCCTCGAGCACGCGCTGCTGCTCTTCCAGCGCCCGCTGCTCCGTCGTCGCCTGCTCGCGCAGCCGCTTCTCGAACTCGAGGTCGCGCTTGGGCGGCTCGGCCTTGGGCTCGGGTTTGGGCTTGGGTTTCGGTTTGGGCTTGGGCTTTTCCCGGATCGCGATGTCCGGCTTCTCCACCTTCGGCTCGGGCTTCAGCACCGGCGGCGGCGGCGCAGGCTGGGGCTTGGGCGCCTCGACCTTGGGCACCGGGGGCGGCGGAGGCGGCGGGACCGGCGCCGGCGCCTCCCAGAGCTCGACGTTCACCGTCTCGGGCTCGTGGCTCTGCCAGCGCACGCCGATGAACATCACGCCGAGCAGCACCGCATGCATGAGGAAGGCGAGCACGAAGGAGCGGCCGAGCGCGGGCTGGCGGCGCTCGCCGAAGCCGAGGCCGAGGACGCCCTGGCTCATTGGGCCGTCTTCACCTGCAGGCCCACCTTCTGCACGCCATGCTTGCGCAGCTCGTCCATCACCTGCAGCACCGCCTCGTAGCGGGCGTTCTTGTCGCCGCCGACCAGCACGGAGAGCTCGCTCGCCTTGCCGGCTTTCTTGATGAAGGCCCCCAGCTCGCCGCGCGACACGGTCTTTTCCTCGATGATGTGGCCGCTGCGGTCGCGGCTTCGCACCACCAGGCCGCGGTCGGCCTTGACGAAGACTTCCAGCGGCACGATGCGCGGCTGGCTCGCCTTGTCCACCGTCGGCAGGTCGATCACGCCGGGCGTGATGAGCGGCGCCGTGACCATGAAGATCACCAGCAGCACCAGCATCACGTCGACGTAGGGCACGACGTTGATCTCGTGCATCGGCCCGCGTCTTTTCTGTAGCGCCATTACCTCACTGCTTGCCGGTGCAGGATGTTGGAAAACTCTTCCATGAAGCTCTGGAAGCGGTTGGCGAGCCGGTCGATATCGTGCGAGTAGCGGTTATAGGCGACGACCGCCGGGATCGCCGCGAACAGCCCGATCGCGGTGGCGACGAGCGCCTCGGCAATGCCGGGAGCGACCTGCGCCAGAGTCGCCTGCTGCACGTTGGCGAGACTGCGGAAGGCGTGCATGATTCCCCACACGGTGCCGAACAGGCCCACGTAGGGGCTCACCGAGCCGGTCGAAGCGAGGAACGACAGGCGCCGCTCGAGGAAGTCCATCTCGCGCTGGAAGGTGGCGCGCATGGCGCGGCGCGCACCGTCCACCATGTCGCTAGGGTCGGTGCCGCGCTGCCCCCGCAGCTTGGCGAACTCGCGGAAACCGGCCTCGAAGATGCGCTCGAGATGAACATCCAGGACATGAAGGACACGACCAGCAGCAGCACGATCACCACCTTGACGACGAAGCTCGCGTTGACGATCAGCGTCCAGATGTCGAGGTCCTGCGTGACGGTCATTTGAGGCCCTGTTTGTGTACGGCGCCGAGCGCCGTACCGAGTTCTTCCGGGATGCGCGCCGGCTTCATGCGGTCGCGGTCCACCAGCGCGAGCGTGACATCGGCTTCGACCAGGAGCTGCCTGCCGCGTTCCACGCGCTGGCGGAACACCAGGCTCGCGCGGCCCAATTTTACGACTTCGGCGCTCACCGAGAGCATTTCGTTGAGCCGCCCCGGCTGGTGATATCTCACGCTCAGCTCATGTACCAGGAAGAGCAGGCCGTGGCGCTCGGCGAAGCGCGCTATGTCGACGCCCGCGTCGTTCAGCAACTCCGTGCGCGCGCGCTCCATGAAGGCGAGGTACTGCGCATGGAAGACCACGCCACCGGCGTCGGTGTCCTGGTAGTAGACCCGAACCGGAATCTTCAAGCGTCGGAGAGCAGGTCGCGGGCGGCAGCGGGTGCGGCGAGACCGAGATGGCGGTACGCCGCGGGCGCGGCGACGCGACCGCGCGGCGTGCGCTGCAGGAAGCCCTGCTGGATGAGGAAGGGCTCGAGCACGTCCTCGATGGTCTCGGCGTCCTCGCCGATCGCGTGCGCGAGGTTCTCCAGGCCCACCGGGCCGCCGGAGAACTTGTCGATCACCGCCGAGAGCAGCTTGCGGTCCATGACATCGAGGCCGAGCGCGTCGACTTCCAGCATCGCCAGCGCCGCCTCGGCCACGGGCCTGGTGACGGCGCCGTCGGCCTTGACCTGCGCGTAGTCGCGCACGCGGCGCAGAAGCCGGTTGGCGATGCGCGGGGTGCCGCGCGAGCGCCGCGCGATCTCGGTCGCACCCTCGTCGGCGAGCTTGACCCCCAACAGCCGCGCCGAGCGGCGCACGATCGCGGCGAGCTCGGCGGCGCTGTAGAACTCCAGGCGCGCGACGATTCCGAAGCGGTCGCGCAGCGGGTTGGTGAGCATGCCGGCGCGCGTAGTCGCGCCCACCAGCGTGAACGGCGGCAGGTCGAGCTTGATCGAGCGCGCCGCCGGGCCCTCGCCGATCATGATGTCGATCTGGTAATCCTCGAGCGCGGGATAGAGGATCTCCTCGACCACCGGCGAGAGGCGATGGATCTCGTCGATGAACAGGACGTCCCTGCGCTCCAGGTTCGTCAGGATCGCGGCGAGATCCCCGGCGCGCTCGAGCACCGGCCCGGAGGTATGGCGCAGGTTGACGCCGAGTTCCCGGGAAATGATGTGTGCGAGGGTGGTCTTGCCCAGCCCGGGCGGCCCGAAGAGCAGCACGTGGTCGAGCGCCTCGCCGCGGCCGCGCGCCGCCTCGACGAAGATGGCGAGCTGCGTACGGACCTTTTCCTGGCCGACGTACTCGGCGAGCGTCCCAGGACGAAGGGACTGCTCGATCCTTTCTTCCTGCGCCGAGGCGGGCTCGCCCGAGGTCAGCCGGTCGGTTTCGACGCTCACCCCGGGGATTCTAGAACGCTAGAAGCGCATCACCAGGCCGAGGCTGAGGAAATCGATGTCGTCCACCCCGGCGTTGTCGCCGCCGATGTTGGGGTAGTGCTGCCACTCGGCCCGGACCGCGAGGGCGCGCCCGAAGTCGAAGCGCAAGCCCAAGCCCCAGGTGAAGGAGGTGTTGTGATCCGCCCCCTGCAGTCCAGGGAAGGTGCCACTCAACTCGACCTGCGAGCGGTACACGCCGAGCCTGCCCAAGACCGCGAACCGATCGTTGACCGGCAGCGTAACGATCCCGGAGAAATCGAGCGCCTTGTTGGTTATCTCGAAGTCGAACGCGGTGCCTCCTAAAGAGCCGGCGCCCGTGACATCGCCTAGAAAGGCATAGCCGAGCTCCCAGGCGAAGTTGCGGTTGACCTGGTAGCCGCCGAAGAACTTGAACGCGGTATCTTTGTCGTCGCAGGTGCCGACGATGCCTTTGCAGGTGTTCTTCGACTCCGCCGAACCCAGCGAGGCGCCCAGATAAAGGCCGCTGTCCTGCGCGCCGGCCGGCGCCGCTGTGGCGAGGCCCAGCACCAGCACGATGCCGAGAATTCCCCAACCGTCTTTTTTCTTCATGCTTTCTCCCTTTATCTTGGTTGCGGGCTCAACACTACAACGATTTCGGCTGTTGCGAAATAGCAACGCCGATTTGTGTCGGTTTCACAGTGCCCGGTATCGAGAGGGTTTTTCCGCAAGCCGGCCGGGGCGTTCCTTGACAGTGTTCTGGCGCGCGCCAATAGAATGGTCCGCAGTCTTTCTACGAACAAACTCGAGGGAGTTATACATGAAGAAGTTTCTGGCGGTAGCCGTGGTGGCGGCGTTTCCGATGGCCGCGATGGCGGCCGGCGAGAACAACGTCGGTGCATGCGGCTGGGGTTCCAAGCTGTTCGAAGGTCAGTCGGGCATCGCGCCGCAGGTTCTGGCGGCGACGACCAACGGCACGTCGGGCAACCAGACTTTCGCGGTCACGAGCGGCACATCGGGCTGCACGCAGGACGGCGCGGTCAGCTCCAACTGGCGTACCGCGATGTTCATCGACGGCAACAAGCACAAGTTGGCGCGCGACATGTCCGTCGGCAGCGGCGAAGCGCTCGACTCGCTCGCCCACCTGATCGGCGTGGACGCGCAGGACCGTGCGGCGTTCAACAGCCTCGCCAAGGACAACCTGGCGCGCATCTTCCCGAGCGACGACGTGGCGACCCAGCAGATCGTCGCCTCGCTGCGCGAGGTGATGGCGGCTGATGCCCGTCTGGCGCGCTACACGGCAGCGCTCTGACGTAGCAGCAGCAAGGCAGTTCAGCAAAACCCTGTGGTGGACCCACAGGGTTTTTTTTGCCTTGTGGCTGGCTATGGCGGCGCCGCTCGCGGCGGCCGCGCCCGTCGACCATGCGTACCTCGGCGAGCTGGTCGCGCGCGCCCGCGCGCTCGCCCTCGCCGGACGGCCGGAATGGCACAAGCTGCTGCACTACGTGCCCAACATGGGCGCCCCGGGGGTCCATAGCCTCGTCGACAGCCCGGAGTTCTTCCACGCCCCCGGCGGCAAGACCGATCCCGGGGCGGAGCTCGAGGCCACGCTTGCCTCCTTCTACGAGGAGGTAGAGGAAATCCCGAACCGCCAGAGCCCGCAGTGCGCCTTCGTCGCGCGCTTCGCCTGGCTCGACGAGCAGCTCGGGTTCGACCCGAAGCGCCTGCCGCGCCAGGAGTGCAGGCGCTACCGGGAATGGCGCGAGGCGCTCAATGCGAAGGGCCTCACGCTGGTTTTCTCCTCGGCTTATCTCAACAACCCGTCCTCGATGTACGGGCACACGCTGCTGCGGGTCGACGCGCGCGACCAGGACGAGCGCACGCGCCTGCTCGCCTACACCATCAACTTCGCCGCCAATACCGACGAGACCAACGGCCTCATCTTCGCGGTGAAGGGCCTGCTCGGCGGCTATCCGGGCACGTTCTCGATGCTCCCGTACTACCTGAAGGTGCGCGAGTACAGCGACATGGAGAACCGCGACCTCTGGGAGTACGAGCTCGCCCTCAGCGAGGAGGAAGTCGACCGCGTGCTGCGCCACGCCTGGGAACTCCTACCGGCCTATTGGGCGTACTACTTCTTCGACGAGAACTGTTCGTACCATCTCCTGCGGCTGATCCAGGTGGCGCGGCCGGAGCTGGACCTGGCGTCGCCGTTCCGCTGGTGGGCGCTGCCGACGGACACGGTGCGCGCCGTGACCGCCGAGCCCGGCCTGACGGCCAAGGCGACCTACCGGCCGGCGTCCGCGACGCTGATCGCGCAGCGGCTG
>JAQSVY010000202.1 GCA_029266935.1 Burkholderiales bacterium | reverse complement strand
CACCGACCGGCTGATCCGCCCGGGCGACCAGGCCTTCTTCGACGTCATCCAGTCGTTCATGGGCTATCGCACCTGCTACTACCGCACCTTCAACGTCGGACGCGCCACGAGCACACAGCGCACGGCCTACCGCAAGGCGCGCGAATGGATGGACAGGGCGATCGAGTTGCTCAAGCCCGGGATGTCGAGCGACAAGATCGCCCTCGTGCTGCCCAAGGCCGAGGAGATCGGCTTCGCGAGCGAGATGGACGCGTTCGGGCTCAACTTCTGCCACGGCCTGGGGCTCGGCCTGCACGAGCGGCCGCTCATTTCGCGCCTCACTTCGCTGCGCGAGCCGATCGAGCTCAAGGCCGGCATGGTCTTCGCCGTCGAGACCTATTGCCCCGCGGCCGACGGCATTTCGGCGGCGCGCATTGAAGAAGAGGTGATCCTCACCCCGGGCGGCGCGAAAATCATTTCGCTTTATCCCGCCGAGGAACTGCCGATTGCCAACCCATACTGAAAAGCTGGGCTGGATCGGCGCCGGGCGCATGGGCTACGCCATGGTCGAGCGCCTGGCGAAGGCGGGCTGCGACATCGCCGTGTGGAACCGAACGAAGGCGAAAGCCGATCCGCTCGCGGAGCACGGCGCGAAGGTCGTCACCCATCTCGACGAGCTGGCCGGCAAGGACATCCTCTTCTGCATGGTGTCCACCTACGACGACGTGAAGGAAGTCATCGGCAAGGCGCTCGTCAAGGGCAGGCCCGGGATGGTCGTGGAGTGCTCTTCGATCTCCCTTGAAGGCTCCGCGGAACTGAGAAAAACCCTCGAAAGGGAAAGAGTCCAGTACCTCGCAGCGCCGGTGAGCGGCAACGCGAAGGTCATCAAGGCGGGGAAATTGACATTCGTCGTGTCGGGGCCGAAGGAGGCCTATGAGAGGGCGCGACGCTACCTCGACATGATGGGCACCGGCTCGAGCTATGTCGGCGCGGGCGAGCTCTCGCGCGTCGCCAAGATCTGCCACAACGTCATGCTCGGCGTGGTGGTCCAGAGCCTCTGCGAGATCACCATCCTCGCCCAGAAAGCGGGCATGCCGCGGCACGCCTTCCTCGACTTCCTCAACAAGAGCGTGATGGGTTCGATGTTCACGCGCTACAAGACGCCGGCGCTTGTCAACCTCGACTTCCACGTGACTTTTACGCCAAAGCTGCTGCGCAAGGACCTCGACCTGGGGCTCGATGCGGGGCGCGAGCACGAGGTGCCCATGCCGTTGACGTCGATCACCCGGGACCTGCTGCAGCAGATGATCGGGCATGGCATGACCGAAGAGGACTTTTCAACGTTGCTGCTGATGCAAGCCAGGGCTTCGGGCATCGAGCTCGAGCCGGAGAACGTGGCGCTAAGCGACGGGTTATGATGATCATTCAGAGGAGGAGGACCATGAAAATCGTGTTCGGACTGTTCGCGGCGGCGCTCGCCGCGGTGTCGCTGCACGCCCAGGCGCAGAGCTATCCCACCAAGCCAGTGCGAATGATCATCGCTTTCACGCCCGGCAGCTCGACCGACATCATCGGCCGCGCCGTCGCGGCCAAGCTCTCGGAAATCTGGGGCCAGCCGGTGGTAGCGGAGAACCGCACCGGCGCCGGCGGCTCCATCGGCTCTGCGGCGGTGCTGCGCGAGGCGGCGGACGGCTACACGCTGCTTGCCAACTCGTCGGCGCACGTGGCGAACCCCTCCATCTATGCGAAGCTGCCGTACGACACGCTCAAGGACTTCGCCAACATCGCGCCGCTCGCCGGCGGACCGAACGTGATGTTCGTCGGCACGGGCGCTGGCTGGAGCAAGTTCGCCGACTTCCTCGCCGCGGCTAAGGCCAAGCCCGGGCAGCTCAACTTCTCGTCCGCCGGCGTCGGCAGCGGCACGCACTTCAACCTCGAGAAGCTCAAGCTGATGGCTGGCATCGACGTCGCCCACGTCCCCTACAAGGGAACGCCCGAGGCGATCGCCGACACCATCGCGGGCCGCGTCTGCTGCTACTTCGCGCCGATCAACGCCGCCCTGCCCCACATCAAGGGCGGCAAGGCGGTCGCGCTCGCCGTGACGAGCGCGCAGCGCTCGAGCCTCCTGCCGGACGTGCCGACCATCGCCGAGTCCGGCGTGCCGGGCTTCGACTACACGCTGTGGGTCGGCCTCTGGGGCCCAGCGGCGATGCCCGCCGCGCTGGTGAACAAGATCAACGCCGACGTGAACCGGGCGCTCGAGAGCCCCGACCTCGCGCAACGGCTGACCAACCTCGGCACGTTGCCCATGAAGATGTCGCCCGCGCAGTTCAACGAGTACGTGCGCCGCGAGGTCGAGGACACCGCTAAGGTTCTGAAGGCGGCCGGCATCAAGCCGCAATAAGGAGGAGAGCCATGCGTTTCCTGACAGGCCTGCTTCTGTCGTTGTTGAGCGCGTGCGCGCTGGCCCAGTCTTATCCGAGCAAGCCGGTGCGCGTCATCATATCGTTCACGCCGGCCAGTGCGACCGACATCGTCGGCCGCCTGGTGAGCGCGAAGCTCGCCGAGTACTGGGGGCAGCCGGTGGTGCCAGAGAACCGCTCAGGCGCAGGCGGCTCGATCGGCTCCGCCGCCGTGGCGCAATCGGCGCCCGATGGGTACACGCTGCTCATCAATTCGAACGCGCACTCGGTGAACCCGGCCATCTACGCGAAGCTGCCCTACGACACGACCCGGGATTTCGTCGACATCGTGCCCCTTTCGATGGCGCCCAACGTGCTGGTCGTGAACGTCGCCTCGCCGCACAAATCGCTGATGGATCTCGTCAGCCTCGCCAAATCCAAGCCGGGCGCCATCAACTTCGGCCACGCCGGCGTCGGCAGCGGCACGCACCTCAATACGGAGAAACTGATCGCCGCGGCGGGCATCAAGGTGACCCAGGTGCCGTTCAAAGGCACGCCCGAGGTGGTGCAGGCGATCTTCTCCGGGTCCGTGGACTGCTATTGGGTGCCGATCTCGGCGGGCATGTCCCACATCAAGAACGGCAAGCTGCGCCCGCTCGCGGTGAGCAGCGCCAAGCGCTCGCCGGCGTTGCCCGACGTGCCCGCTACCGGCGAAGCCGGCGTGCAGGGTGCCGATGCGCCCCTCTGGTTCGGCGTCTGGGGCCCGGCGGGCGTGCCGGCCGACGTGGTCCGCAAGATCAACACGGACGTGCGACGAGCGCTGGGCGATCCCGGGGTCAGGGAGAAGCTCGGCAACCTCGGCAACGACCCGATGGACATGTCGCCCGAGGAGTTCGCGCGCTTCGTGCGCAGCGAGATCAGCGACTACCAGCGCGTGGTGCGCGCCGCCGGCATCAAGCCGCAGTAGCCAGCCGCTTCAGTGGCACGCCGGTGAGCCTTTGCAGCTCCTGAAAGTCTAGCCCGTCCACCATCTCGACGACGTGAAGCCCGTCGGGCTTCACGTCGATCACCGCGAGATCGGTGTAGATGCGGTCGACGCAGCGCGCGGCCGTGAGCGGGTAGGTGCAGCGCTCGACGATCTTGCTTTCGCCCGTCTTGGTCAGGTGCTCCATCATCACCATCACCTTCTTCGCTCCCACGGCGAGGTCCATCGCGCCGCCCACGGCCGGGATGGCATCGGCGCCGGTGTGCCAGTTGGCGAGGTCTCCGGCGATGGAGACCTGGAAGGCGCCGAGGATGGCGAAGTCGAGGTGGCGGCCGCGGATCATGGCGAATGAGTCGGCGTGATGGAAGTACGCGCCGCCCGCGAGCAGCGTCACCGGCTCCTTGCCGGCATTGATGAGGTCCTCGTCCTCGGCGCCCGGCGCGGGCTTGGGACCGACGCCGAGGATGCCGTTCTCGCTGTGCAGGATGATCTCGCGCCCCTTGGGCAGGTGCT
>JAQSVY010000201.1 GCA_029266935.1 Burkholderiales bacterium | reverse complement strand
GACGCGATGGCCGCCGAGCGCGAAGAACGCCGCGATCAGGAGCGCAACCGCGGCGAGCACGGCGGCGCGGCGGCGGTTCATGTCATGCGAGCGCCCCCGCGCAGGAGGACCCCTGCCCGGCGGTACAGCCGTAGCAATGGTCGCGCACCGCGATGGGGTTGCCGGCGAGCTTGCGCCCGATGAGCTCGGAGAGCTGCACGCGCTTGCGGCCTTCAAGCCGCAGCGGCAGGTCGAGCATCTGGTTGAAGTCGCAGTCGTACACCGCGCCCTGCCAGTCGACCGATAGCGTGTCGCGGCACATCACGGCATCGAGGTTCTCGGGGCGGTGCGAGCGGTGCAGCAGCGCCATGTACTCGTCGAACTGTCCTTTCGAGACGAGCATCGAGCCAAAGCGCTGGATCGGCATGTTGGCGATGGCGAGGAGGCGATTGAAGACGATGCCATGCTGCTCGCGGAGGACGCGCTTGTAGTCCGCCTCGAGCGTCCCCTGGTCCGGCGGCAGCGCCGGCCCTTGCGGGTTGTAGACGAGATTGAGCACCAGGGCGCCGCCGGGAGCGCCGTAGCCGAGGCTGTTCAGCCGCCGGAGGGCGCGGATGCTCTTGTCGTAGACGCCCTTGCCGCGCTGGCGGTCGACGAGCTCCTCCGTGTAGCAGGGCAGCGAGGCCGTGATCTCGACCCGCTGTGCGGCGAGGAACGCCGCCAGGCCTCCCTGGCCGGGCTCCTCGAGGATGGTGAGGTTGCAGCGGTCGATGACGCGCGCCCCAAGCTCGCGCGCGCGCATCACCAGCTCGCGGAAATGCGGGTGCAGCTCCGGTGCTCCTCCGGTGATGTCGAGCGTCTTCACGCCCGAGACGCCCAGAAAGGCAAGCGCGTCGCCGATGGTCTCGCGCGACATCGTTTCGGTGCGGGTCGGCCCGGCATTGACGTGGCAGTGCAGGCAACTCTGATTGCACTTGTACCCGAGGTTGAGCTGCAGGATCTCGAGACGTCGGCGGGCGAGCGCCGGGAAGCCGTACCGTCGCATCAGGGGGAGAGTGGCGTGCATCTCGTGTAGTCGGAGCTGGATGCCGCTGGCTTACAGGCGGCTAGAGCAGGTGCGGCGTCATGCCCTGATGCTGCTCGTCCATCAGGCCCAGCAGGCGCGCGCTGGTCGCACGCAGGCGCTGCGATAGCATCAGCACCAGCTCCATCAGGATCTTGGCGCCAAGCAGCGGCTGCTCGACGATGATGCGCGCCAGGCTCTCGCGGTCAAGCACCGCGATCAGCGTCGGCTCGACCGCGATACAGGTGGCGAAGCGCGCCTCGCCGTCGATCATGGACATCTCGCCCAGCGTGCGCCCGGGCTCCACCACCGCGAGCAGCTGCGGCGTGTTCCAACGGTCGCGCTTGTGCACCTCGACCTTGCCATCGACGATCATCAGCATGAAGTCGCCGCCGTCGCCCTCGCGGATGATCTCCATGCCCGGCTCGCCGCGGTAGACGTGCATGAAGTGCGCGAACAGCCGTACTTCCTCCGGCGAGAAGTTCTCGAGCAGGGTGCACTTCGGGATGAGGGCGTGAATCTGGGGCGCGAACTTGGTCGCATCGCCGAGGTATCCAAGGTGCGCGAGCTGTGGCGGGGTGTCGGGCATGAGCCTCGCGCGAGATTATGCCGAATCCCTAGCGGGGACGCTTGCGGCGCTGCCTGACCGCGTCGGCGAGCGTCTCGAGCACAGCGGCCGATTGCTCCCATCCCAGGCAGCCGTCGGTGACGCTCTGCCCGAACGTCAGCGCCGCTCCGGGGCGCAGATCCTGGCGGCCCTCGACCAGGTTCGATTCCACCATCGCGCCGACGATGCAGCGCTCGCCGGCGCCGATCTGGCGGGCGACGTCCGCCGCCACCTCGACCTGGCGCTGGTACTGCTTAGCGGCGTTGGCGTGCGAGCAGTCGATCATCAGGCGGCCGGGCAGCTTGGCGCGCAGAAGCTCCCCGCAGGCATTCTGCACGCTGGCGGTATCGTAGTTGGGCTCCCTGCCGCCGCGCAGGATGATGTGGCAGTCCTCGTTGCCACGGGTCTCGACGATCGCCACCTGGCCGTTCTTGTGCACTGAGAGGAAATGGTGCTTTTGCTGCGCCGCCAGCATCGCGTCGACCGCGATGCGCACGTTGCCGTCGGTGCCGTTCTTGAAGCCCACCGGGGCCGACAGCCCCGAGGCGAGCTCGCGGTGCACCTGGCTCTCGGTGGTGCGTGCGCCGATCGCGCCCCACGAGACCAGGTCGCCGATGTACTGCGGCGAGATCACGTCGAGGAACTCGCAGCCGGCGGGAACGCCGAGCTGGTTGATGCGTACCAGCAGGTCGCGCGCGATGCGCAGCCCCTCGTTGATGCGGAAGCTGCCGTTCATGTACGGGTCGTTGATCAGGCCCTTCCAGCCCACCGTGGTGCGCGGCTTCTCGAAGTACACGCGCATCAGCAGCTCAAGATCGCCTTCATGTTTTCTTCTTTCGAGTGAAACTCTCTCCGCGTACGCGACTGCCGCGGCCGGGTCGTGGATGGAGCAGGGCCCCATTACCACCAGCAGCCGGTCGGCGCGGCCGTGCAGGATGTCGCGCACGCGGCGGCGGGTCTGCGCGATGAGCGTCTCCGCTGGGGTGCCTTGGATCGGGAAGAAGCGAATCAGGTTCTCCGGCGGCGGCAGCGGCGTTATGTTCTCGATGCGCTCGTCGTCAGTGAGTGAGGTCTTTTCTTCGCTCGTCAGGTTCATGGGGGCCTCGGGCAAAAAAAAACCGCCAGGCTTTGAGGCTGGCGGTTTTTCGGATTTGGTGGTTGTGCTAGCCGCTTCCGTCCGCCAGCAGGCAGGGAAAGTAAGAGAAGCCGAAGAAACCGGCGAAATGCGCGGTGAAGCGGGGCGTCATGGCTTCGGATTCTGCCACAAAACCATCTGTGTGCAGCGGAACAGCGCGATCTTGCGCTCGCCGCCCTCGAGGGTGACCTCGGCGTCCCAGACCTGGGTGGTGCGGCCCAGGTGCACCGGCGTGGCGCGGCAGAGGATAGTGCCCTCCCGGGCGGTGCCGAGGAAGTTCGACTTGAGCTCGATGGTCGTGAAGCCGCTCGCCCCCTGCGGCAGGTTGGCGACGCAGCCGTAGCCGCAGCTCGTGTCCGCCAGGGCGATGACGGTGGCGGCATGCAGGAAGCCGTTGGGCGCCATCACCTCCCGACGCACCGCCAGCTGACTCTCCACAAGCCCGGGCTCCACCTTGACGATCTCGACCCCCACCAGCCCCGGCAGGTACCCGGTGCCGAATGACTTGAAGTAAGCAGTGTCGCGCATGGTCATGGCGGACTACTGTAGCGCATTGGCAGTCGACCGCGGCGGCTGCCAGGCGCGGGGTTTGCTTGGTGTTTCGCATCATGCTAGCGTCGTCACAGCGGCCAGAAAAAAGGAAGGCAGACAAATGTCGGCGAGCCTGACCATTCCGATAGCGGGCTTCAAGGACGTCTACGACGTTCCAAGCGTCGAGAAGGCCCTGCACGAGCTCTCCCCCACTGCGAACGAGGCGCTGCGCTCGGTGTATGAGAAGATGCTGCGCCTCGGCGGGCAGCGATTCACTGTCAAGCCCTCTGCGCTGCCGGAGATGGAGCGCCTTTTCGAGGAGCTGCCCAACTTCACCGCGGTGCTCGAGGACGTGCGCAAGCACCTCGCGCTGTGCATCGATTCCGAGGACTCGGTCGAGCTGCCGCCGATGCTGCTGCTGGGCGAGCCGGGCATCGGCAAGACGCACTTCGCGCGCCGCATCGCCGAGCTGCTCGGCACCGGCTTCGGCTTCGTGCCGATGAGCTCGCTCACCGCCGGCTGGGTGCTCTCGGGCGCCTCCTCGCAATGGAAGAACGCCAAGCCC
>JAQSVY010000200.1 GCA_029266935.1 Burkholderiales bacterium | reverse complement strand
CTTCGAGCGCATCATCGGCTTCGACATGGGCGGCACCTCCACCGACGTGTCGCACTACGCCGGAGAATTCGAGCGCGAGTTCGAGACGCGCGTCGCCGGAGTGCGCATGCGCGCGCCGATGATGAGCATCCACACCGTCGCCGCAGGCGGGGGCTCGATCCTGCACTTCGACGGCGCGCGCTACCGGGTCGGGCCCGATTCCGCCGGCGCCAACCCCGGGCCCGCGAGCTACCGCCGCGGCGGCCCGCTCACCGTCACCGACGCCAACGTCATGCTCGGCAGGATCCAGCCGGAATATTTTCCGCGCGTCTTCGGGGCCTCTGGGAAGGAGGCCCTGGATGCTTCGGCAGTCAAAGAGAAATTCGTCGAGCTGCAACAGCGCATCGGCGACGGACGCTCGGCCGAGCAGGTGGCCGAGGGCTTCATCGAGATCGCGGTCGGCAACATGGCCAACGCCATCAAGCACATCTCGGTGCAGCGGGGGCACGACGTGACCGCGTACACGCTGTGCTGCTTCGGCGGCGCCGCCGGCCAGCACGCCTGCCTCGTCGCCGACGCGCTGGCGATGACGCGCGTCTTCATCCATCCCCACGCCGGCGTGCTCTCGGCCTATGGCATGGGGCTCGCCGACCAGACGGCGATGCGCGAGCAGGCACTCGAATTGCGCCTGGAGGAAAAGACGCTCGGCGATCTCGAGGACTGGGCCGAGAAGCTCGGCATGGAAGCGGGCAAGGACCTTGTCATGCAAGGGGTGCCCCCCGGTGACGTCGCCGTGCAGAGACGAGTTCATCTCAAGTACGAGGGAACCGATACCGCGCTCGTCGTCAGCCTCGGGCCGATCGCGCAGATGCTGGCGCATTTCGAGGCCGCCTACCGGCAGCAGTTTTCCTTCCTAATGGCGGACAAGCCCCTCATCGCCGAGGCGGTTTCCGTCGAGGCAATTGCTTCCGGAGAAGTCATCGAGGAGAGAACTGCCACTTCAGCTGCTCATTGCCATCCCGCTGAAACCGTGAAGATGTTCAGCGACGGGAAGTGGCACGAGGCGCCGCTCTACCGGCGCGAGGATCTCGCGCCGGGGCAGCGCATCGACGGGCCGGCCATCATCGCCGAGGCGAACGCCACCACCGTGGTCGAGCCGGAATGGCGCGCAACGGTTTCGCCCTTGAATCACCTGATCCTGGAGCGACTCAAGGCCAAAGAAAGGCATGTCGCCGTCGGCACGTCGGTCGACCCGGTGCGTTTGGAGATCTTCAACAACCTCTTCATGTCGATCGCCGAGCAGATGGGGCTGCGGCTGCAGAACACCGCCTACTCGGTGAACATCAAGGAGCGGCTGGATTTCTCCTGCGCCCTCTTCGACGCGGCGGGCAACCTGATCGCCAACGCGCCGCACATGCCGGTGCACCTGGGCTCGATGGGAGAGTCGATCCGCACCGTGATCCGCCTCAACACCGGGAAGATGAAGCCGGGCGACGTGTACGTGCTCAACGCGCCCTACAACGGCGGCACGCATCTCCCGGACGTCACGGTGATCACGCCCGTGTTTTCGTCACAGGGGGAAATCCTCTTCTATGTGGGCTCGCGCGGGCACCATGCCGACATCGGCGGCATCACGCCGGGCTCGATGCCGCCGGGCTCGAAGGTCGTCGAGGAGGAGGGCGTCCTCATCGACAACTTCCTGCTGGTGGAGGGAGGGCGCTGGCGGGAGGAGGAGACGCGCGCGCTGCTTGCCTCGGGCGCCCACCCGGCGCGCAACGTCGAGCAGAACCTCGCCGACCTGCGCGCGCAGGTGGCGGCGAACGAGAAGGGGGTGCAAGAGCTGCGGCGCATGGTCGAGTACTTCGGCCTCGACGTGGTGCGCGCCTACATGGGCCACGTGCAGGCGAACGCCGAGGAGTCGGTGCGCCGAGTCCTCGGGGTGCTGAAGGACGGGAGCTTCGACTACCCGATGGATAACGGCGCGCGCATCCGGGTGAAGATCGCGATCGGCGCAGACCGCAGGACCGCAAGCATCGACTTCTCCGGCACCTCGCCGCAGCTGCCCAACAACTTCAACGCCCCGGCGGCGGTGTGCATGGCGGCGGTGCTCTATGTGTTCCGCACGCTGGTCGACGACGACATTCCGCTCAACGCGGGATGCCTGAAGCCCCTCGAGGTGCTGATCCCCGAGGGCAGCATGCTGCGCCCGCGCTACCCCGCGGCGGTGGTGGCGGGCAACGTAGAGACCTCGCAATGCATCACCGACGCGCTCTACGGCGCGCTCGGGGTGCTCGCCGCCTCGCAAGGAACGATGAACAACTTCACCTTCGGCAACGAGCGCTACCAATACTACGAGACGGTCGCCGGCGGCTCGGGCGCCGGCGAGGGCTTCGACGGGGCGGACGTGGTGCAGACGCACATGACCAACTCGCGGCTCACCGACCCGGAGGTGCTCGAATGGCGTTTTCCGGTGCTGCTCGAGAGCTTCGCGATCCGGCGCGGCTCCGGCGGGCGCGGCCGCTGGCGCGGCGGCGAAGGAGCGGTGCGCCGCGTGCGCTTCCTCGAGCCGATGACCGCGGCGATCCTCTCCGGGCATCGCCTGGTGCGCCCGCACGGCATGGCCGGCGGCGAGGCTGGGCTGCCGGGACGCAATTACGTGCTGCGCGCCGACGGCAGCCGCACCGAGCTCGGGCCCTTTGAACAGACCGAGATGTCGGCGGGCGACGTCTTCGTCATCGAAACGCCCGGCGGCGGCGGCTATGGCGCGCCTGCCTGCCGTGGCACCTTGCCCAATATAATTACGTCCAAAGAATGAACCCGACCGCCATCTACTCGAAGTCCGGCAAGGGAGTCCAGGAGGCCGCCGGCAAGACCAGCCTCCTTTCCAGGCCGGACCGGGCGTTGCTCTCGGCGATCGACGGCCGCGCCACCCTCGCCGACGTGGCGCAGAAGATCGGCAAGCCGTTCGACCAGATTTTCGAGCGGCTCATCGCCAAGCTCGACAAGGACGGCTTCATCCGCGAAGTCTCCGCCGGCACCGCAGCGCCGGCGGGTGCCGCGACGAAGCCCGCCAAGCGCTTCGAGCTTGACGACCCGAGCTCCGACCTCGACTTCAGCATGCTCGGAGGGCCCTCGAAGCCGACGTGGAAGCCGCCGCCGCCGCCACCGAGGCCCGCGGCCCCGCCGCCCGCAGCCCCGGCGCCCGCAGCCCCGCCGCCGAAGGAGCAGGAGTCGGCGCTCTTCAAGGCGCGCCAGGAAGCCGAAGCGAAGGCGCAGGCCGAGCGTGATCGCGCGCGCAAGGAAGCCGAGGACAGGATGCGCACCGAGACCGAGTCGAGGCTGCGCGCCGAAGCCGAGAAGGCGCGCGCCGATGCCGAGGCAAAGCTTGCCGCCGAGGCGGAGGCAAAGATCAAGGCGGCGCGCGAAGCGGCGGTGAAGGCCGCCGCGGAAGCGAAAGCCAAAGCAGAGGCGGAGGCGAAGCGCGCGCGCGAGGAAGCCGAGCGCGCGCGCAAGGAAGCCGAGGAAAAGGCGGAGCGGGCGCGCAAGGAGGCCGAAGAGAAGGCCGAGCGCGAGCGCAAGGCGCGCGAAGAGGCCGAGCGCATCCGCAAGGAAGCCGAGGAGCGCGAGCGCAAGGCGCGCGAAGAGGCCGAACGGGCGCGCAAGGCGCTCGAGGAGGAGCGCCGCAAGCTCGAGGAAGAGCGCAGGCGCCGCGAGGAGGAGGAGCGCAGCCGCAAGGCGAAGGAAGATGAAGAGCGCGCCGAGCGCCGCCGGCGCGAGAAGGAGGAGGAGGAAGAGCGCCGCCGCAAGCGCGAGGAGGAGGAGAGCCGCGAGGCCGCGGAGCGCGAAGCGCGCCGCAAGGCGCGCGAGGAGGAAGAGGCGGGCGAGGAAGCCCGCGCCGCAGC
>JAQSVY010000199.1 GCA_029266935.1 Burkholderiales bacterium | reverse complement strand
CTCGCCGAACTGGATCAGCTCGCCGAGCTTGCCCTCGAGCAGCTTCGCCTTCTCGCGCAGCGCCACGGTCTGGCGCTCGGCGAGCGGGATGGCGCGCCCCCCGTAGGGATGCGGCACGTGGATCCTCTCGAGGAGCTCGGGATGCTGGTCGAAGAACTGCGGGTTCAGGCGCAGGTACGTGGCGACGTCGTCTTCGTTCATTTTTCTTCTAGAGTTCCATGGTTCCGTCGAACACAGCTTGCGCTGGCCCCTTCATCCACACCGCATTGTCACCGCCGGGCCAAGTGATGGTCAACGCTCCGCCGCGCGTTTCCACGCGCACCGGCGAGTCGAGCCGGCCGCTCGCGATACCGTGGACCGCGGCGGCGCAGGCGCCGGTGCCGCAGGCGAGCGTCTCGCCGGCGCCGCGCTCCCACACCCGCAGCGCGATGCGGCTGCGCTCCAGCACCTGCAGGTAGCCGGCGTTGACCCGGTTCGGGAAGCGCGGATGGTTCTCGATGCGCGGTCCCTGCGTTGTCACCGGCGCCGCGGCGACATCCGGCACGATCTGCACCGCGTGGGGATTGCCCATCGACAGGATGGCCAGCTCCACCGGCCTGCCGTCGACGTCGATCGCTTCAACTCCCTCGAATGCCGGTCGGCCCATGTCGACGCTCACCTCGCCGTCGACCTCCAGGCGCGGCACGATCGTCCCGCCGAGCGTCTCGACGCGGATCTCGCGCTTCGTCGTGAGGCCCCTAGCGTGCACGAACTTGACGAAGCAGCGCGCGCCGTTTCCGCACTGCTCTACCTCGCCGCCGTCGGCATTGAAGATGCGGTAGCGGAAGTCCGCCCCGGCGGCCGTCGGCCGCTCGACGACGAGCACCTGGTCGCAGCCGATGCCGAAGTGTCGATCGGCAAGCTTTTGAATCTGTTCTTTGGAAAGAGAAAACTTCTTCTCCGTGCAATCCAGGACGACGAAATCGTTGCCTGTCCCTTGCATCTTCGTGAAGGCGAGCTTCACCCGGCGAGAACCGCGCAGATGCGGTCGACGGACGCCGCATCCAGGAGCGGGTTGATCGGCAGCGACAGCACCTCGCCGGAGATCTTCTCCGATATGGGGAGGCTTAGGCCCCGGTTCGCGACCTCGTACGCCGGCTGCCGGTGCAGGGGGATCGGGTAGAAGACAGAGGCGGCGATCGATTCCCGGGCGAGCGCCTCGCGCAGGGCATCGCGCTTGCTGCTGCGGATCGTGAACTGGTGGTATACGTGGGTCCCGCGGCTGTGCTCGGCGGGCAAGATAAGGTCTTTCGCGCCAAGCCGCTTCCGATAGAGTCCTGCGACCGTGCGTCGCGCCTGGTTGAAGCGATCGAGGTGCGCAAGCTTCACGCGCAGCACCGCCGCCTGCAGCTCGTCGAGCCGGCTGTTCCAGCCCACGCGCTCGTGCAGATAGGTCTTGCGGCTGCCGTGATGGCGGAGCATGCGCAAGGTTTCGTCGTGCTTCTTGTCGCGCGTGGTGATGAGGCCGGCATCGCCCGCGGCTGCCAGGTTCTTGGTCGGGTAGAACGAGAAGCAGCCGAAGTCGCCCCAGCTTCCCGCACGCCTGCCGTCGTAGTCGGCGCCGAGCGCCTGGGCGACGTCCTCGACGAGAACGAGATCGTTTTCCTTGCAGAGGCGCGATATCTCGTCCAGGGCCGCGCACTGACCGAAGAGGTGCACGGCGATCACCGCCTTGGTCCTCTTCGTGATGCTCTTCCTGAAAGAACCGGGCTCGATGTTGAACGTCGCGGCATCGACATCGACGAACACCGGGGTGGCGCCGGTATAGGAGACCGCCTCGGCACTGGCGATGAAGGTGAAGGCAGGCACGATCACCTCGTCGCCCAGGCCGACGCCACAGGCGACGAGCGCGAGGTGCAGGGCGTCGGTGCCGGAGTTGACGCCGACGGCGTGTGTGGCGCCGGTAAAGGCGGCAAGCTCGCGCTCGAGCGCCTCGCCCTCGGGGCCGAGCACGTAGCGCCCGGAGGCGAGGACGCGGCCCACGGCGGCGTCGATCTCGGGCTTCAGCGAGCGGTACTCCGCCGCCGGGTCGATCATCGGGATGGGGTTAGCGGTCATGGATGCGGATCATTCGAAGCGCCTCAATCGCTCGCGCACCAGACGGCCGACGTCGAGCGCGAGCTTGAGCGCGCGCCGGCCTTCGCGGCCGTCCAGGCGCACCGGCGCCTCGCCGCGCACCGCAGCGACGAATGCGGCCGCCTGCGCCGCGAGCGCGTCGCCGCCTTCATAGCGCTCCTCGGTCTGCTCGATCGTGCCCGCGGACTGGCGCACGTAGCGCAGCGCGCCCGCCTGCAGGTCGGCGGAGACGTAGAGGTTGCTCTGGAAGACGCGGAGCTTGCGCACCGCCGACTGGCTGACGCGGCTGGCGGACAGGTTGGCGACGCAGCCGTTGGCGAACTCGATGCGCGCGTTGGCGATGTCGATGTCGCCGGTCAGCACGCGGAAGCCGCAGGCGCTCACGTCGAGCACCTCGGCGCGCGCGAGCGCCGCGGCGAGGTCGAGGTCGTGGATCATGAGGTCGAGCACCACGTCGACCTCGGCGCCGCGCTGCTTGAAGCCCGACAGGCGCTCGGCGTCGATGAACACCGGCCGGTCCATGCGCGCCGCGAGCGCGCTGAATGCCTTGCTATAGCGCTCGACGTGGCCGACCTGCAGCACGACGCGCCGGCGCTCTGCCATGGCGATCAGCTCGTCGGCCTGCTCGGCGGTGGTGGCGATGGGCTTCTCGACCAGCACGTGCATGCCGCGCTCGAGGCAGGCCATGCCCACTTCGTGATGGCGATCGGTGGGCACGGCGACGATCGCCGCATCGGCTTTTCCAGAAAGGATCTCTTTGAAATCCGCGAACGCAGGGCACCCATGCTTCTTCGCGAGCTCAGCGGCGCGCGCCGGATCGGCGTCGACGACGCCGGCGAGCTCGACGCCCCTGCAGGCGGCGAGCTTGCCGGCGTGGTAGCGCCCCATGTGGCCGGCGCCGATGACAACGGCCTTCAATAGAACCTCACTTCCCCTTCGGGGCGCGTCTTGAACCGCTTGTGCAGCCAGAAATACTGCTCGGGCATCTCGAGCACGCGCTCCTCGATGAAGGCTAGCATGCGCCGGGCGTCCGCCGCGACGTCGCCGCTCGGAAAATCCGGCCACGGCGGGTACAGGCGCGCGACGTAGCCGCCCCCGCCCGGGAGCATCCGCGTCACGCAGGGCACGACCGCGGCGCCGGCGAGCCGCGCGAGGTCGGAGAGCCCGGTGACGGTCGCGGCCGGCACGCCGAAGAAAGGCACGAAGACCGCGCTCGAGCGGCCGAGGTCCATGTCGGGCAGGTAGTAGTAGGGCACGCCGGAGCGAATCGCGCGCACGGTCTTGCGCAGGCCGTCCTGGCGCGAGAAGAGCTGCCCACCGAAGCGCAGGCGCTTCTCGTAGAGCAGCCGGTCGAACACCTGGTCCTTCTGGTGCGAGTACATCGAGGCCATGGTGCGGTCCATGGCAAGGCGGATGCCGCCGTGGTCGAGGCCGACGAAATGCGGCGCGAGGACGATGACCGGCTTGCCGGCGAGCTGGTCGAGGTGCTCGGCGCCTTCAATGCGCACCACGCGCCGCAGGCGCTGCTCGCTCGACCACCACAGCAGTCCCCGCTCGACGAAGCTGCGGCAGAAAGCGCGGAAGCTCGCGCGCGCGAGGCGCTCGCGCTCTTCCGCCGGCATCTGCGGAAAGCATTTCTCCAGGTTGATGCGCGTCACCTTGCGCCGCTCCGGGATAAGCCAGAAGAGCGCCGAGCCAAGCGCATTGCCGATGGCGGCGACTTCGCGCCCTTAGGCGTCTTGTAGCGGTTGTAACCCCAGAGGTACTGCTCGGGGCATTCGCGCACCAGCGCCTCGAGCCCGCGGTTGACACGCCGCGTGGCGCTCTCGCCAGGGAAGACGCCGGGGAAGGGCCGCAGCACGATCGCGTAGCCGGCGCCCCGCGGCAGGCGCTTCGCATAGACAAGGAAGCACAGCACCCCGTCGCGCTCGGCAAGGCGCGCGGCGAGCGTCATGGTGTACGCGCGCCGGCCGAAGAAATCCGCCCATTCGCCCTCGCCTTCCCCGGGCACCTGGTCGGGCAGGAAGCCCGCCGCTTCGCCGCGCTTCAACGCCGCGAGCACCGCGCGCACACCCGAGACGTCGGCAGGCACGAGGCGCACGTTGGGACGCGCGCGGCCTTCCTGCATGAGCGGGTCGAGCCAGCCGATCTTCGGCGGACGGTAGAGGACGGTGATGGGCATGCGCGAGGCGGCGTATTGCGCGGCCACCTCGAAGCAGCCCATGTGGGGCGTGAGGAAAACGACCGGCCGTCCCTGCGCGTGCGCGGCGAGCGCGGCCTCGAAGCCTTCGACGTGCTTCACCAGCGCGACCACGCTTTCGTGCGGGCGGAACCAGAGCGCGGGCAGCTCGGCCACCATGCGGCCGGCGGCGGCGATCGCCTCGCGGCGCACGCGCGCCTGCGGATAGCCGGCCTGCGCGAGGTTCTCGCGCAGGTGCCGGCGGTAGGTGGGCGACATCCCATAGACGGCCCACCCGAGGACGCTTCCCAATCGGTGCAGCAAC
>JAQSVY010000005.1 GCA_029266935.1 Burkholderiales bacterium | reverse complement strand
CCACGGCGAGGACCAGCCGGTCCATCTCACGCTGAAGGACCCGGCGATCCCGGTGCAGGTCAACCTGGAGCGCTACGCCGGCCCCGAGGCGCGCTACTGTCCCGCCGGGGTCTACGAGTTCGTCGACCTCGAAACGAAGCCCCGGCTGCAGATCAACGCGCAGAATTGCGTCCACTGCAAGACCTGCGACATCAAGGACCCGGCGCAGAACATCGTCTGGGTCGCCCCGGAAGGCGGCGGCGGGCCGAACTACCCCAACATGTAGCTGATCAGGCGGCGCGCATGCGCTCGCGCAGGCTCCCCTCCGGTCCCGGGCCGAGGAGCAGCTCGACCTTGTCCGGCGGTACCGGCTGGCTGACGTAGAAGCCCTGGATCTGGTCACAGCCCAGCTCGCGCAGCAGGTGCACCTGGTAGTCGTCCTCGACGCCTTCGGCGATGACCTTGAGCCCGAGCGTATGCGCGAGCGAGACGATCATCGCCACGATGTTGCGCGGCGTGCCGGCGTCGCCCATGCGCACCACGAAGCTCCGGTCGATCTTGAGCGTATCCACCGGCAGGCGCGCGAGATAGCCGAGCGAGCAGTACCCGGTGCCGAAGTCGTCGACCGAGACCTCGACGCCGGCGCGGCGCAGCGTCTGCAGCTTCCGCGTGCTCTCCTCGATGTCGTCGACCAGCACGCTCTCGGTGATCTCGAGGTCGAGAAGCGGCTCGCCGCCCTTCCCCAGCCCGCCGATGGCGGCGAGCACCGAGTCGACGAAGTCCTTCTGCCGCAGCTGGATCGCCGAGACGTTGACCGAGATGCGCGGCACCGCGAGCCCGGCGGCGCGCCAGTGGCCGATGTCCTCCACGGCCTGGCGCAGCGCCCAGTTCCCGGCGGCGAGGATGATGCCGGTCTCCTCCATGAGCGAGACGAACTTGGAGGGCGGCACGCTGCCCAGCTCCGGGTCGTTCCAGCGGATGAGCGCCTCCAGCCCCGCGAGCGCGCCGGTCTGTACGTCGATCTTCGGCTGGTAGTGCAGCGCGAGCAGCCCGTCGTCGATGGCGCGGCGTAGGCGGTTTTCCATCGCCAGGGCCTCGGCTACCCTGGCGTTCATCTCCGGCGCGTAGAAGAGAAAGCGCTGGTCGGAATCCTTGGCGTGCTTGAGCGCGCTTTCGGCGTGCGCGCACAGCACTTCGGTGGACTCGCCGTCGGTCGGGAACACCGCCACCCCGGCCTTCAGGCTCACCACCAGCTCCACGCCGTCGACGACGAAAGGCCGCGCGAACCCCACCGCGAGCTGCTCGATCAGCCAGTGCGTGGTCTCGCCGGGATGGTCGAAGCCGGCGACGGCGATCGCGAAGTGGTCGGCGCCCACGCGCGCCACGGTGTCCTCCTCTCGCGCCACCTCGCGCAACCGCGCGCCGATCTGGCGCAGCAGATCGTCGCCCGCTTTGCGCCCGAAGGTCTCGTTCACCATGCGGAAGCGCTCGACGTCGAGGAAGACCGCGGCGGCGAAGCGCTTCTCGCGCCGCGCCGCGTTGAGCGCCTGGCCGATGCGGTCCATGAACAGGCTCCGGTTCGGCAGCTCGGTGAGCGAGTCGTGATAGGCGAGGTAGTCCATCCTCGCCCTCTGCTCGAGGTGGTGCAGCGCGAAGGACACGTCGCCGGCCAGCTCCTGCAGCAGGCGCATCTCCTCCTCGTCGAAAAAATCGCGCACGCGCGCGTAAAGGAGCAGCACGCCTGCGGTCTCGCCGCCGACGATGAGCGGCAGCGCCACGAACGAGCCGCTCTCGGCATCGTTCCAGATCACCGCCCGCGCGCCGGGCTTGAGCCGGGCCAGGTCGCGTGCGGCGTCGCCCTCGCCTGCCGCGGCGGCGGGCTGCATCGCCTGCAAGCGATGGTCGAGCAGGCCCACGGCGGCGAGGCGAAAGCCGCCCTTGTCGATGGCGATGCGGCATGCCTCGTCGAGGAGCGCCTGGCGGTCGGAGGCGCGCACGATGAGCGCGTTGACGGCGCTCAGCATCGACAGCGTGCGGTTCAGCCGCTGCACGCGGCGCTGCTGCGCCTCGAGCGCGCTGGTCTTGTCGAGCAGCTGGTCGACCATCACGCGCAAGTGCTCGCGGTCCAGGTTGCTCGGCGCTGCGCGCGGCCCGGCGCGCGAGGCCAGCACCTCGTTCACGGCGGCGAGGATGGCGTCGTTGTCGGAAGGCTTGACCAAGACGCGCGCGACGCCGTGTGCGAGCGCCAGGTCCTTCGCCTCCTGCGTGCTGAAGTAAGCCGTGTAGAACAGCACCACGGTGCCCGAGGTCGCCGGATCGAGCTGCAGCCGCCGCGCCAGCTCGTATCCGTCCATCTCCGGCATCAGCACGTCCGAGATCACCAGGTCGGGACGATGCTCGCGCGCGCGCTCGAACGCCTCGCGGCCGTCGGCCGCGGACAGCACGCGATGCCCGGCAGTCTCGAGCAGCGCCGCCATCGCCTCGCGGTTCGCGCGGTTGTCGTCGGCCACCAGGATCGTCGCCATGCCCTCGATGGACAGCGGTTGCACGGTTTAAGTTTTGTCGTCGTCCGGCTACAGGTTGTCGGATAAAATCCGCCGCATGGGAGAAGCAGCAAAAGACCCAAAGGCAGCGTTCGCCAGCTTTAGCCAGTTCTATCCGTTTTATCTATCGCAGCATGCCGATCGCACCTGCCGCCGCCTGCATTTCGTCGGTACCAGCCTCGGCCTTGCGGCAATACTTCACGCTTTCTCGACCCTGAACTTCTGGTGGCTGCTCGCCGGCCTCGTCGCCGGCTATGCCTTCGCCTGGGTCGGCCACTTCTTCTTCGAGAACAACCGCCCCGCGACCTTCACGCATCCCCTCTACAGCTTCATGGGCGACTGGGTGATGTGGCGCGACACCCTGGCGGGGAAGATCCCCTTTTGAACGGCGCCGCTGCGTTCTGGCGCGCCGAGGCCCCAGCACTCGCGGTCCTCGCACTGGTGCTGACGGTGCTGCTGCTGCGGGCGTCGCCCTACGAGCGCTCAGTGTACCTGAACACGCTGTGGCTGTTCCTCGCCGGGCTCGCCGGCCAGGGCGTCGCGCTCCTCCTGCAGCGGCTCGATTTCCCCGCCGCGGCGCAGGGCACGCACACGGTGTTCCGCATCGTCACCGCGGTGGCGCTGATCCGCATGTTCGGCTTCGCGCTGTTCCGCCTGGCGCTGCCGCTGCTCGGCAAGCAGCTGCCGCGCATCATCGAGGACCTCGCCATCATCGTGGTCTACGTCGGCTACGGCTTCGTGCAGCTGCGCGGCGCGGGCGTCGACCTCGCGAGCCTGGTCACCACCTCGGCGATCCTCACCGCGGTGATCGCCTTCGCCATGCAGGACACGCTGGGCAACGTGCTGGCGGGCCTCGCCATCCAGCTCGACAACTCGGTGCACGTGGGCGACTGGGTCAGGGTCGAGAACCTCGCCGGCCGGGTGCGCGACATCCGCTGGCGCTCGACACTGCTCGAGACGCGCGACTGGGAGACGGTGGTCATCCCGAACAGCATGCTGATGAAGCAGCGCGTCGCCATCCTCGGCCGCCGCGAGGGCGCGCCGAACCAGTGGCGGCGCACCCTCGACTTCATGGTCGACCCGGGCGTGCCCCCGGCCCGCGTCATCGCCACGCTGGAAGACGAGATGCGCGAGCTCGCCATCCCGAACGTCGCCCGTGCCCCCGCGCCGAGCGTGGTGCTGAACGGCTTCGAGGAGGGCAACCTGCGCTACCAGCTGCGCTACTTCCTCACCGAGATCCTGGAGGACGACTCCACCGATTCCATGGTGCGAGTGCATCTCTTCGCCACGCTGCAGCGCGCCGGCATCCGCGTCGCCGAGCCGCAGCGCACGGTGCACGCCATCGCGCGCGACGAGGCGCACGCCGCCACCGTGCGCCGGCGCGAGCTCACCCGCCGCATGCAGATCCTCTCCGGCGTGAGCCTCTTCGCCGGGCTTTCCGACAACGAGAAGGCCGACCTTGCCGAGGGACTGCAGTACGCGCCTTTCGCCCGCGGCGACGTGATCACCAAGCAGGGCAACATCGCGCACTGGCTCTACATCGTCGCCTTCGGCGAGGCCGAGGTGCTGTACGAGCCGCCCAACGGCGGCATGACGCGGGTGGTCGGCACCCTGCGCGCGGGCGAGTTCTTCGGCGAGATGGCGCTCGTCACCGGGGACGCGCGCAGCGCCACCGTGATCGCCAAGACCGACGTGGAGTGCTACCGGCTCGAGCGCGCCTCGTTCCAGGCCCTGCTCGCCGCCCGGCCGGAGCTCGCCGAGGAAGTGAAGCGCGTGGTCGGCAGCCGCAGCACCGATCTCGAGCACGTGCGCCAGGCTTCCGCCGGGGCGGGCGACGGCTCGCGCGAGGCGCGCACGCCAAACCTGCTCGGGCGCCTGCGCCGGTTCTTTACCCCTAGGCTGCCAGGAACTGGTCGTCGGCGAGCGCCATGACCCCGGCGCCGCCCTTCACCACGGTGTCGCGCAGCCCCGGCGCCTGGACCAGGACATGGTCGGCGTAGAAGCGCGCGGTCTTGATCTTCGCCTCGTAGAAGCTTTTGTCTGCCTCTCCTGAAGCGAGATTTCGTTCCGAAGCCAGGGCGGCCTTGGCCATCTGCCAGCCGCCGGCGACGACGCCCATCAGCTTGAGGAACGGCACCGCGCCGGCGAACACGCCTTTCACGTCCTTGCCGGCGTTGGCGACGATGAACCCCACGACGTCGGCGACCGCCTGCGTGCCCGTGCCGAGCGAGGCGCGGATCGCCTGCACGTCCGGGTTCTTCGACTTCGCGAGCTCCGCATCGAAGCGCTTCAGCTCTTCCAGCCACGCTTTGGCCGTGGCGCCGCCCTCGCGCGCGATCTTGCGGCCGACGAGGTCGCCCGCCTGGATGCCGGTGGTGCCCTCGTAGATAGTGGTGATGCGCGCGTCGCGCAGGTGCTGCGCGGCGCCCGTCTCCTCTATGAAGCCCATGCCGCCGTGCACCTGGATGCCGAGCGAGGCGACCTCGATGCCGGTTTCGGTCGACCAGCCTTTGACAACGGGAATCATGAGATCAACAAACGCCTGGTGGCGCTTGCGCATCTCCGGATCGGAAACCTTCGCTGAAAAGTCCATTGCTGCAGCGACCACGTACGCCAGTGCGCGCATCGCCTCGGTCTGCGACTTCATCAGCATCAGCATCCGGCGCACATCGGGGTGGCGGATGATCGGCACGGTGCCGGCGCCTTCGACGAGGTCCCTGCCCTGCAGCCGCTCGCGCGCGTAGGCGAGCGCGCGCTGGAAGGCGCGCTCGGCGATGGCGACGCCCTCCAGTCCGACGCTGAAGCGCGCCGCGTTCATCATGACGAACATGTAGGCAAGGCCCTTGTTCTCCTCGCCGACAAGGTGGCCGACGGCGTTCTCGAACACCATCACCGCCGTAGGGCTGGCGTGGATGCCGAGCTTGTGCTCGATCGAGGCGCAGCGCGCGCTGTTGCGCTCGCCCAGGGAGCCGTCGGGCTTCACCAGGAACTTGGGCACGAGGAAGAGCGAGATGCCTTTCACGCCTTCCGGGGCGTCCGGCGTGCGAGCGAGCACGAGGTGCACGATGTTCTCGGCGAGGTCGTGCTCGCCATAGGTGATGAAGATCTTCTGGCCGGAGATGCGATAGTGGTCTCCCGCTCTTTCGGCCTTTGTCCTGACCAACGCCAGATCGGAGCCCGCCTGCGGCTCGGTGAGGTTCATGGTGCCGGTCCACGAGCCCTGAATCATCTTGCCGAGATAGGTCTTCTTCAGCGCCTCGGAGCCGCACAGCTCCAGCGCGTGAATCGCTCCTTGCGTGAGAAGCGGGCACAGCGAGAAAGACATGTTGGACGAGGTCAGCATCTCCTCGACCGCGGTCGCGACCAGCTTCGGTAGCCCGTGCCCGCCCCATTCGGCTTCGAAGGGCAGCGAGCCCCAGCCTCCTTGCACATACCGCTGGTAGGCTTCCTTGAACCCCTTGGGCGTGGTGACCGCGCCGTCCTTCCAGACGGACCCCTGCTGATCACCTGAATAATTAATTGGATCAAGTACTTCAGCAGCAAACTTCGAGGCTTCCTCGAGGATGGCGTCGACGGTGTCCGGGGTCGCTTCCTCGTATCCCGGAAGCTTGCCGACCTGCTCAAGGCCCGCGAGCTCCCGCAGCACGAAGCGCATGTCCTTCAGCGGTGC
Source organism: Burkholderiales bacterium (assembly GCA_029266935.1). Lineage (GTDB taxonomy): Bacteria > Pseudomonadota > Gammaproteobacteria > Burkholderiales > SG8-39 > SCGC-AG-212-J23. The sequence continues at coordinate 8,168 of JAQSVY010000005.1, read as the reverse complement.
CGTGTAGGCCCTCATGGCCGCATTGTCACTTTTTCAGCTCCTCGACGAGCGTCGGCACGATCTTGAACAGGTCCCCGACGATGCCGTAGTCGGCCACCTGGAAGATCGGCGCCTCCTCGTCCTTGTTGATGGCGACGATCACGCGGCTGTCCTTCATGCCAGCGAGGTGCTGGATGGCCCCGGAGATGCCCACTGCGACGTAGAGCTCGGGGGCGACGATCTTGCCGGTCTGACCGACCTGCCAGTCGTTCGGAACAAAACCGGCGTCGACCGCGGCGCGCGAGGCGCCCATGGCGGCCTTCAGCCCGTCGGCGAGGGGCTCGAGGATCTTGAAGTTGTCGCCCGAGCCCATCCCCCGCCCGCCGGAGACGACGGCGCGCGCCGAAGTGAGCTCCGGGCGCTCCGATTTCGCCACCTCGCGGCCGACGAAGCTGGACAGCCCGCTGTCCGCGGGCGCGGCCACACTCTCCACTGCCGCAGCGCCGCCGCTCGCCGCTACGGCGTCGAACGCGGTGGTGCGCACCGTGATCACCTTGATCGGGTCGGCCGACTTGACGGTCGCGAGCGCATTGCCGGCATAGATCGGGCGGACGAAGGTGTCCGGGCTTTCGACTGCAATGATCTCGGAGATCTGCTGGCAGTCGAGGAGCGCTGCCGCACGCGGCAGGACGTTCTTGCCGTGCGACGTTGCCGGGGCGAGGATGTGGCTGAATTGCTTCGCAATGGCTACGACGACGGCAGCGACGTTCTCCGCGAGCTCGTCCTTGAGGTGGGGCGCATCGGCGTGCAGCACTTTCGCTACGCCGGCAATCTGCGCTGCGGCCTTGGCGGCGGCAGCGCAGTCGTGGCCGGCGACCAGGACGTGGATGTCGCCACCGACCTTCTGCGCCGCCGCGACCGTGTTCAGGGTCGCCTTCCTGACGGTCTTGCCGTCGTGCTCGGCGAGAACCAGCACTTGAGTCATGAAGGCAGGACTGCCATCAGATCACCTTCGCTTCGTTGCGCAACTTGTCGACCAGCGCCTTGGCGTCGGCAACCTTCACTCCGGCCTTGCGCTTGGGCGGCTCCACCACCTTGAGGATCGCCAGGCGCGGCGTCACATCCACACCTAGCGCATCGGGCGTGAGCGTCTCGAGCGGCTTCTTTTTCGCCTTCATGATGTTCGGCAGCGTGACGTAACGCGGCTCGTTCAGGCGCAGGTCCGTGGTCACGACCGCGGGCAGCTTGACCGACAGCGTCTCGAGGCCGCCGTCAACCTCTCGGGTCACTTCGGCGCCCTCGCCGGCGATTTTGACTTTCGAGGCAAATGTAGCCTGCGACCAGCCGAGCAGCGCGGCGAGCATCTGCCCTGTCTGGTTGGAGTCGTCGTCGATCGCCTGCTTGCCCATGACCACGAGCTTGGGCTGCTCTTTCGAAATGACAGATTTCAGAAGCTTTGCTACGGCCAGGGGTTGCAGCTCGACGTCGGTCTGCACCAGGATGGCCCGGTCGGCGCCGATGGCGAGCGCGGTGCGCAGCGTTTCCTGGCACGCGACGGGGCCGCATGAGACTGCGAGGATCTCGGTCGCAACGCCGGCTTCCTTCAGGCGCACCGCCTCCTCGAGGGCAATCTCGTCGAACGGGTTCATCGACATCTTGACGTTCGCGGTCTCGACGCCGGTGCCGTCGCCCTTTACGCGCACCTTGACGTTGAAGTCGACCACGCGCTTTACCGCGACCATGACTTTCATTGGGAAATTATAGGGTCCGCTCGATCAGGGCGTCGACGGCGAGCGCCCCCTTCCCCGTTTCAAACACGAACACGGGGTTGATGTCGACCGAAGCCACGCTCCCACCCCAGCCGAGCATCGCCTCGCCGAGCAGCACCGCCATGCGGCCGAAGGCAAGCAGATCGGCCGGCGCCTCTCCGCGCCAGCCTGCCAGAAGCGGAGCGATTCTCAACTGCTGCAGTTTCTCAAGGACCTCCGATTCCGAGAACGGCGGCAGGAGCAACCTGAAATCCTTCAGGGCCTCGAGGTTCACGCCGCCGTCGCCGACCATGACCACCGGCCCGAACTGCGAATCGAGCCTTGCGCCGAGGGCGAGTTCCCTGGCCTTCGCCGCCTTGCGCGCGATGATCACGCCTTCGAAGCTCGCCCCGAGCGCGGCGACCTTGTCGCGTTGCCGCTTGAATTCGGCTATGGCGTCCGGGGGGTCGACGCACACCAGCCCGTGCTCGGTCTTGTGCGGCACGTCCCGTGAGCAGGCCTTGATGACGAGGGGAGGTGCGCACGCGTCCCGCACCTCCTCCTCCGTCGTGCACAGGCGATGCTCGACCACGGGCAAACCGGCCCGCGCCAGCACTTCGAGGCTCTCCGCTTCATGGAGGAAGCGATGACCCCCGATCGGGAGCCAAGGCGGCCGCGCCGGCCTTGCTGCGATGGCCGGTCGTTGCAGCAGCGCCGCATGGCCGGCGAGCTGCGCGAGCGCATCCATCGCCACGCGCTCGCTGGCGAAGGTCGGCACGCCTGCGGCCGCGAACTGGTCGCGCACCGATTTCTGCGGGGCGGCCACCGCGACGGCCTGGTCGAATGTCGTGGAGAAAGCGGCGAGGTCCTTCGCGAAGCGCGGGACATCGTAGCCCGTGCCCGCCACCGGCATGGCGAGCAGGAGCAAATTGCTTTGCCGGTCCTCGCCGACGATCGGCAGCACCGAGGCGAGCAGCTGCGGGTTGCCGAGCAGCGCGCCGGTGACGTCGATCGGGTTGGCGAACGCGGCGAATGCCGGTAATGCCTTTTGCAACCGGTCTCTGGCGTTGTCACTGACGGGGGCAAGCGGAATGCCCTTCTCCTCTGCATAGTCGGCCGCCATGACGCAGCTCGCTCCGGAGTTGCTCACCACGACCAGGCGCTTGCCGCGCGGCTGCCGTCCGATGAGATAGAGCTCGGCGGCGGCAACGAGCTCGTGCGGGTCGGCGGCGCGCCAGATGCCGTGGCGCTCGAGGAAGGCGTCGACTACGCGGTCCTCGGAGGCGAGCGCGCCGGTGTGCGAGCTTGCCGCCTTCTGCCCGCTCGCGGTGCGCCCGGCTTTCAGCACCACGATCGGCAGCTTGCGCTGCCTTGCCGCCTTGGCCGCTGCCGCGAGGCGCTCGGGGTGCTTGATCGCCTCCATGTAGAGGAGCAGCAGCCGCACCCCAGGGTCGGCGACCACGGCTTCTGCGAGCTCGGCGACGCTGACGTCCGCCTCGTTGCCGGTCGCGTGCACGTGCCGCACGCCCAGGCCCTTCTCGTGCAGCAGCGTGTAGATCGCCTGCGAATTCGCGCCGCTCTGGCTGACGATCGCGACCGGGCCGTCGCGCGCCTCGAGCTCATGGAAGATGGTCGAGAAATTCGCCACCGTGCCCGTGGCGAAGTTTGCGACGCCCTGGCAGTTGGGCCCGAGCAGCCGCATCCCGGCGCGACGCGCCGTGTCGACCATGGCCTGCTCGACCCGCAGGCCCGCCGCGCCGGTCTCGCCGAAGCCCGAGGCCATTACCACCGCGACCTTCACGCCGCGCGCGGCGCACGCATGGATTGCCGCGACGGCCTCCTCGCCGGCGACGGCGATGATCGCCAACTCGGGAACTTCAGGCGTCGCATCCAGCGTGCGAAAGGCAAGGATGCCTTGAACTTCCGTCCGCGCCGGATTCACCGGATAGATGGCGCCGCGGTAGCCGTAGCGCTTCATGTAGAGGATTGGCCGGCCGCCGACTTTGTGCGGATTGTCGGACGCACCGATCACGGCAACCGAACGCGGGTCGAGGGCGGAGCGCAGCATCGGGAAGGCATAATACGGCCATGAGCGACCTCTCCCACCTGAACATCAAGTCGATGCGCGAGCGCGTTTCGCAGACCGAATGGCAGACGCGCATCGACCTTGCCGCGTGCTACCGACTGGTGCACCACTACGGCATGGACGACCTCGTCTACAACCACATCTCCGCGCGGGTGCCAGGCGAGGAAGGCCACTTCCTGATCAACGCCTACGGCATGACCTACGACGAGATCACCGCCTCCAGCCTGGTGAAGGTCGATTTCGACGGCAACATCGTGCAGGACTCTGGCAGCGGCTACGGCATCAACCGCGCAGGCTTCGTCATCCACAGCGCCGTGCATCGCGGCCGGCCCGACGTCGCCTGCGTCATCCATACGCACACGCCCGCCGGCATGGCGGTCTCGGCCATGGAGTGTGGGCTGCAGCCGCTCACGCAGAACGCCATGTTCTTCTCTGGTGTCGGCTACCACGACTACGAGGGACCGGCGGTCGACCTCGACGAGCAGAAGCGCCTCGTCTCCGACCTGGGCAGCCACGTGGCGATGATCCTGCGCAACCACGGCCTGCTCGCGGTGGGCGCGACCATTCCAGAGGCCTTCATCACCATCTACTGGCTGGAGCGCGCCTGCCAGGCGCAGGTTCTCGCCTTTTCAAGCGGAAAGGCTTTGACCATCCCCGGGACGGATCTCGTGGAAACCACCAACGCCCGTTACAGGCCCGGGCAACGGCGCAACATCGGCGAACTGGAATGGGCGGGGCTGCTGCGCCTCGTCGACAGGCGCTACCCGGGCTTCCGGGGGTGAAGCTTCTCGAAGGGAGAGTCGCGCTCGTTACCGGCGCCGGGGGCGGCATCGGCCGGGATTTCGCCCTCGCCTTCGGCGCTGCCGGCGCCGCAGTCGTCGTCAACGACATTGGCACCTCGGTGCACGGCGAGGGCAGCGATGCTGGCCCCGCGGAGAAAGTCGCGAACGAGATCCGTGCCACCGGCGGCAAGGCGCTCGCCAATACCGAGAGCGTCGCGGACTGGGAATCGGCGAACCGAATCGTCCAAAGCGCGCTTGATGCTTTCGGGCGGATCGATGTCGTGGTAAACAACGCCGGCATCCTGCGCGACCGCTTCTTCTTCAACATGTCGGTCGAGGAATGGCGCGCGGTGATCGACGTGCACCTCAACGGCGCGTTCTACGTGTCGCGCGCCGCGGCGCCGCACTTCCGCTCCCAGCAGTCGGGCTGCTACGTGCACATGACCTCGACCTCGGGCCTCGTCGGCAACCTCGGCCAGGCCAACTACTCCGCGGCGAAGCTCGGCATCGTCGGCCTGTCCAAGTCGATCGCGCTCGACATGCAGCGCTACCACGTTCGCTCGAACTGCATCGCCCCCTTCGCTTACAGCCGGATGATCGGCTCGATCCCGACCGAAACCGCCGACCAGCAGGCGCGCGTCGAGAAGCTCAAGAGCATGGAAACCGCGAAGATCGCGCCGCTCGCGGTTTTCCTGGCTTCGGGGGAAGCAAAGGACGTAAGCGGGCAGATCTTCGCCGTGCGCGCCAACGAGCTGTTCCTCATGTCGCAGAACCGGCCGCTGCGCTCGGTTCATCGCGCCGGCGGCTGGACGCCGGCAAGCATCGCTGCGCACGGGATGCCGGCATTGCGCGCCGGCTTCTACCCCCTGGAGCGGTCGCAGGACGTTTTTAGCTGGGATCCCGTTTAAGCCGCTTTGGCGAGGCGCTTGATCACTCTGTTCCTCAGGAAAACAGTCCTGCTCACCGACCCCATCGCGCCCGAGGGCGAGGCGGCGCTGGCGCGCGCGGCGCATGTCATTCGCGCTCCCGACAGCAGCGCCGACACCATCCGCCGCCTCGCGCGTGAAGCCGACGGCGTCATTACGCGCAGCAAGCTGCCCGACGACATCTTCGAAGCGGCGCCGAACGTTCGAGCTGTCGTCGTGCATGGCACCGGCACGGATCTCGTGCCGCTCGCCGCGGCCGCCGAGCGCGGCGTCGTGATCGCCAACCTGCCCGGCAGCAACGCGCAATCGGTCGCCGAGTACTGCGTCATGGCGATGCTGATGCTGGCGCGTAACATCGTCTCGGTCGTCGAGACACTGAAGGGCGGGGCCTGGGACGGCGCGCGCGCCCTCGGCGCCGGGACGCACGAGATCGCTGCGATGACGCTCGGCATCGTCGGCGTCGGCGAGATCGGCAAGCGGCTGGCGATGATCTGTCGGCAGGGCTTCGGCATGCGGGTGCTCGGGCACCAGCGACGCCTGGATCGGCTGCCTGCAGAATCCGAGGGAACGGACTTGCGGTCGCTATTGCAGGGGAGCGACTTCGTCGTGGTGACTTGTCCGCTCACTCCCCAGACAAGGCACCTGTTCAATTGCGACACCGTTGCCCTGATGAAGCCGACGGCATGGCTCATCAATGTCGGGCGCGGCGCGGTGGTGCAGGAACAGGCGCTCGTCGCCGCGCTGCGCGAGAGGCGCATTGCCGGCGCGATGCTCGACGTGTACGAGCACTACCGCTTGGAGCCGGGACACGAGCTGCTCGGCCTACAGAACGTCATCCTCACCCCGCATTTCGCCGGAATGACCCGCGAATCGCGCGCGCGCATGGGGGTCGCGGCGGCGGAGGAGATGCTGCGCATGCTTGCTGGCGAAACGCCGAGGAACCTGGTGCATGCGGATCGCTGACGTCCGCGCCTATCCTGTCTCCTACCCGATCGCGCCGCAGAACCGCGTCGCCCTGGGCATCGGCACCGCCGTGAAGCGCGATGCGGTGCTCGTGAAAGTTACGACAGACGCCGGGCTGGTCGGCTGGGGTGAGGCGCACCACGGCCGTGCCCACACGGCGGTGGCGAAGCTGATCGACACGACCTTGAAGCAGCTCATCGTGGGGAGCGATGCGGAAGACATCCCCGAAGTGTGGGAGAAAATGTACCGCTACCAGCTCGCCAGCCACGGCATGGGCGCCGGCGCGTGCCTCGCGATCAGCGGCATCGACATGGCGCTGTGGGACATCCGCGGCAAGGCGCTGGCGCTCCCCTTGTATCGAGTCCTGGGCGGAACGCGAAAGGCGATCCCGGCCTACGCCGGCGGCGTTTCACTGGGGTACCAGGAGAAAAGCCGGCTGATCGACGAAGCTCGGGCCAGTGTGGACAGAGGCTACAAGGCGATCAAGCTGCGGGTCGGCGATACCGTCGACAAGGATGTGGAGCGGATGCGGGCTGTGCACGCGACCTTCGGCAAGGAGCTGGCGATCCTCACCGATGCCAACATCGGCTACACCCTCGACCAGGTGCGCGAGGTTATGCCGGCGATGGACGAGCTGGAGATCGGCTGGCTGGAGGAGCCCTTCCCCGCCCCCGACTTTCGCAGCTACCGCGCGGCGGCGCGCCTTGGCCGCACGCCCCTCGCAGCGGGCGAGAACCACTACACCCGGTTCGAGTTCGACCGGCTGATCGAGGACGGCGCGGTGCGCATCCTGCAGCCCGACCTGTCCAAGAGCGGCGGCATCACCGAAGGGCTGCGCATCGCCGCCCTCGCCGCAGCCGCGAATCTGCCCATTCACCCGCACAGCTCGATGACCGGCCTGAACCACGCCGCGACGATCCATTTCCTCGCGGCGATCGGCAACGGCGGCTACTTCGAGGGGGATGTCTCGAGATCGAACAAGTTCCGCGACGAGCTGGTCGACAATCCAGGAGAAATCGACGCAGAAGGCTGCGTGTGGCCGCTGGAGAAGCCCGGTCTGGGGCTGGAGGTCGACGAGCGCTTCATCGGGCGCCACCCGCCGATCGAAGGGCCGGGCTACGTCTGATGCGCGGCGAGGCCGCGCGCGGCCTCGATCATCTCCGCGGCGGAGGGAAAGCGGCACAGCTCGGCGGCTGACGTCGGGGCTTCGGTCCAGCGCCAGCGCACGACGCCGTCCCGGTCGAGGAGAAACTGTCCGGCGAGCTGCGCGACATGCATCGCCACGATCGCTTCGTCCGCCGCGGTGAGCTCGAACCCGTCTTTGCGGTTGAGGACGCCGTTGGCTTCCATCGGCTGCGTCGGCGCGCCGAGCTCCCCGGTCGGGTCGATCCTGGCGGCGGCAAAGTCTTCCGGGCGCGTGCGCGGCCATCTTGCGGGCCCGGTGTCGCCGGGCTCGACGAACTCGATGCGCGGAATGCCGAACATCTGGTGCGTCCGGCAGTCGGGATCGCTGAGCAGAAGCAGCGGCGTCGGGCGATAGCGGAAGTACAGCTGCGCCCGCTCGAGCGGCGTGTTGACCACCGCGATGGTCTCGACGCCGAGCGCGGCGAGCGCCGGCTGCGCGGCGCCGAGCTGCGCGATCTGCCGCCGGCAGAACGGGCAGTGCAGGCCGCGGAAGAAGCCG